>NZ_CFQVBI010000067.1:0-17619 GCF_986095205.1 Megamonas sp.
AAACATATATCCAGTCAATCTCCTAAGGAGCAATTCATCTCACTACCTTAGAGGTAGGAGACTTCTTGCTCAGTATGGTTAAAATAAATTTTATTAATGTAAATATTTATTTCTAAATATATTTTAATATATTTAGCTTAAAAATCAAATAGTTAAAATAAAAAAACTGCCAGTAAGGCAGTTTTCACTAAAGATATGAGTAATCAATAAGCCGAGTTTTGTTCCACTTGCGTGGTGATAATCATTTATCTGGACTTATAGTTACCTATAAGCTCTAGCGACACAACCCGGAAGGCTCAGCGGGCCACTTCATCCCTTCCCTATTCGGTCTTGCTCCATGTGGGGTTTACCTAGCCATACAGTCACCTGCATGCTGGTGCGCTCTTACCGCACCTTTCCACCCTTACCTGTATACACAGGCGGTTTAAGTTTCTATAGCACTTTCCCTGAGGTCACCCTCGCTGGACGTTATCCAGCACATTGCCCTGTGGAGCCCGGACTTTCCTCATATACAAAAAAGTATACGCGATTATCTTTCATACTCATGTCTTTAGCTATTAGATTATAGCATTGATTTTTACTGTGGTCAAATATTTTGGCGACAATATTCGTACATAATCATCGAACCAGCATTTGCCACGTTTAATGATTCAGCATCGCCTTTCATCGGAATGTATATTTTAGCATTACATTTGTCTAATAAATTATCAGAAACACCATTGGCTTCATTGCCCAAAATAATAGCACAATCTTGAGGATAGGAAATATCCCATGAAGCTTTGGCACTATTATCTAAAGCTGTAGCATAAAGTGTTAAATTATGATTTTGACAAAAAGATAATAAATCTTGTTCAGAAATTTTAGTGATTATAGGGAGATTGAATAAAGAACCCATCGCAGAACGCACTACTTTTGGGGAATAAATATCGGCTGTTCCATTTAGGCAGATAATGGCTTTTACACCCATAGCATCAGCTGTGCGAATGATGGTACCGATGTTTCCAGGGTCTTGTAATCTATCTAAAATCAGATAAAGTCCTGATTTATTTATTGTAGCTAAATCATCTAAATTGTGATTTTGTATAGGTAAAATCAACATTAATCCTTGTGGAGATTGAGTATCGCTGATTTTTTGATAAATATGTTCAGGAACTTCAAAACAAGGACAATTTAATTGTTCTAAAATGGATTTTCCGCGTTCATTTGTAAAGGCTTTTTGTGTGAAAAAACACATTTGCACGGAAATATTTTTGGCAATAACCATTTCAGCATTGCGAATACCTTCTAATATAAATAATTGGTATTTGTCGCGATATTTTTTTTGTTGGAGGCTTAAAGCCATTTTGACTTTGGCATTAGTTAGACTTGTGATTAGCTCCATTATTTTTCTAGAGCCTCCAAGCCATTGATACTTTCATTGCTACCAACAACGATAGCGATATCATTTTCGAGTAATACTTCTGTAGGAAGTGGAGAAATAATTAAATTATCATGACGTTTGATAGCAACAACGTTTAAGCCATATTTAGCACGGATATTTGATTCGCTGAGTGTTTTATTGCGGATAGCTTTTGGCACAGCAATTTCTACAATACTGAATTTTGGTGATAATTCAATATAATCCATGATATTTGTAGAAGCAAGGTTATAAGCAACACGACGAGCCATATCTCGTTCTGGAGCAACAATGCGGTTAGCTCCGATTTTTTCTAATACTTTGATTTGCAATGGACTTTTAGCGATAGCTACGATATAAGGAACACCGATTTCTTTTAATTGAAGTGTAGTCATGATATTAGCTTCAGTATCATCACCGATAGCCACGATTACAACATCAAAATTTAAAATACCTAAAGAGCGAAGTGCTTCTTCATCTGTAGTATCTGCTTGAACTACATGAGTTACTTCATGGCTAAAGTCTTGGACTTTTTCCATATCTTTATCAATAGCAAGAACATCATAGCCCATTTCATGAAGAGATTTAGCGATATTTCTACCAAATCTACCAAGACCGACTACGGCAAATTGACGTTCATTTTGCGGAGAAAATTTCATAATAAAAGCTCCTTTATTTAATCTATTATGTTATATTTTTGTTTTAGCTTAAGGATAATTCTTTGAGTGCGAATTTAATAATATCTTCTGTATTGGTCATATTGCCAGCTTTTTTGAGTACAGAATTGATTTCTGGTTTTGTATAGCCAAGAGAAAGAAGGGCTTGTGTTGCTTCTTCATACATATCTATTTTTTCATCTTCGCTAGGTGTATCAATCAAGATTGGTTGGTCTAAGACTTCATCAGAAATACTTAAGTTGAGTTCAGTTAATTTATCTTTTAATTCTAAAACAATGCGTTCAGCTGTTTTCTTGCCAATCCCAGGGGCATTGGTGAGTAGGCTGACTTGTTTATTTTGGATAGCCCAGATGAGTTTTTCACTAGAAAGACTAGAGAGCAGACCAAGCCCAGCTTTAGGGCCAATCTTAGATACGGAAATTAATTTGCAAAAGACATCATATTCTAATTGATTGATGAAACCGTATAATAACATGGCATCTTCACGCACGCTTAAATAAGTAAAGAGTTTGATTTCTTCATTCATTTTTAATTTTGCACGTGTGCTAGTGCTGATAAATACGCGATAGCCGACACCATGAACATCAATAAAGCAAAAATCACTGGCAATAAAAGTGATTTTTCCTTGTAAATATCCTATCATAAAATCTTTCCTTGTTAATTAATTTATTATTATTAATTTGATTATAATTTATTTCGCCATGTGAGGCTATTCATACAATGAGTAGTACAGATAGCTACAGCTAAAGCGTCGGCGACATCATCAGGTTTTGGCGGTTCAGGAAGATGGAGCAATTTTGTTACCATGTAGATGACTTGTTCTTTGCTCGCTCTGCCAAAGCCTACTACGGATTGTTTGATTTGTAGCGGTGTGCGTTCGACTAATTCAATTTGATTTTCGGCTGCGGTCAATAAGACGATACCACGAGCTTGACCGACAGGAATGGCAGTAGTTACATTGCGATTGAAAAATAATTGTTCTACGCCCATTACATCAGGTTTATATTTTTGAATAATATCTGTAAGTTCACGATGAATTTTTAATAATCTATCTTGTGGTCGCATCTGTGGACTTGTCAAAATAGCTCCATATTCAATGGCTTTTAGACGGCTTCCTTGCATATCTACAAGACCATAACCACAGATAGCAGTTCCAGGGTCAATACCTAAAGCAAGCATAAAATCCTCCTTTTAGTATATCAAATTTAGCAAAAATGTGCAGTTCACATTATATCATGATTAACTAGTTTTTAAAAATAACAAAAGTCATGTTTAAATATATTATTCAAACATGACTATAATTTTATATTGATTTTAATAGATTTTTAAGCGAGTGGAAATATCTTCAATATATTTTTCATTTGGCTGAGATTCAATGCTACCAAATGGCATTTGTGCTGTTAATTTCCATGTATCAGGAATAGAGAATAATTCTTTGATTTTATCATCAATCAAAGGATTATAATGTTGAAGATTAGCTCCGATATTTACTTGGCTTAATGCTGTCCAGATATTATTTTGAAGCATACCATTTGCTTGATTTGACCATGTGGAGAAATTTTCAGCATACATAGCATAAGTTTCTTTTAATTCATTGATGATTTCTGTGTCTTCAAAAAATAAGATAGTGCCAACGCCAGCTTTAAATTTATTGATTTTATTTTGAGCTACAGCGAAAGTTTCTTCTTTTTTAGCTAATTTTTCTTTTAAAATATCTGTAGTAATTTGCCAAATCTGTTGATGTTTTTCACCAAAGGCGATGATAACATTTGTTGTAGGATAGTTAAAAGCAGATGGGCTATATTTTAGGCAATCGGAGATGATAGAAGTTATTTCTTCATTAGATAAATTAACATTAGTGCCTAAATTATAGATACTGCGACGATTTTTTAAGGCTTGTAAAAATTCCATGATAAATACCTCGATTATATATCTTTAGATAAAAATAGACGCAGTTATTACTGCGTCTAAAGATTATTTTATTCTTCGTCCATTTCGTAGTTGGAATAAACGTTTTGAACATCATCATGTTCTTCAAGCATATCAATAAGAGTCTGCATTTTTTCAGCGTCTTTGCCTTCAACTTTAACAGTAGTATCAGGAATCATAGTGATTTCGGATTCAACTGTTTCAATGTTGTTTTCTTCTAATGCTTGAGAGATTGCATCGAAATCTTCAGGAGCAGCAGTGATTTCAAAAGAATCATCTTCTGCTTTGAAGTCTTCAGCACCAGCATCAAGAGCAATCATCATGAGGCTTTCTTCATCATCGAAAGCTTCTTTGTCTACAACAAAGATTGCTTTTTTGTGGAACATCCAGCCTACGCAACCAGTTTCGCCAAGATTTCCGCCGTATTTGGAGAATAAATGACGAATATCAGCAGCTGTACGATTGCGGTTATCTGTCATAACTTCGAGCATAACAGCAGAACCTGCTGGACCGTAACCTTCATAAATTAATTCTTCGTAATTGCTACCATCAGAAGCACCTAAGCCTTTTTGAATAGCACGATTGATATTATCTTTAGGAATATTGTTAGATTTAGCTTTGCTTAAAGCTAATTTAAGACGCATATTACCAGTAGGGTCAGCACCACCCATACGAACAGCAATAGTGATTTCACGACCAATTTTTGTAGTCATTTTTGCACGAATGGCATCATTTGCACCTTTTTTTCGTTTAATATTGGCCCATTTAGAATGTCCTGACATCTTTTAAACGCACTCCTTAATAAATTAAACTATAAATTATCTAATATGTACTAGATAAGTAAAGAAAATTTTAAGATTTAGATAAAACTTTGTAAGAAAATATCTTTTTAGAGTATACCATAAAAAAACGAGTATTTGCAAATCATTTAAAAGGTTCATTTCTTTATTGATTGAGAAATAAATTAAATATAGTAATTATAGTCTACTGATAAAGATAAAAAGCTAGAATATATCAATATTATTACTGAATATATTCTAGCTTTTTGTTTATAATTTTATGATTTTTATGCTTTGATTAGACGATAGAATTTCTTTTTACCTTTGCGAACGATCATATCGCCATTTGCAAGATCTTCTGCTGTTAATACTTTTTCTACGTCAGTCCATTTGTCATCGCCAATAGATACACCGTTTTGAGCGATTAAACGACGACCTGCACCTTTGGATTCAAATACTTTGTTATCTACTAAGATATCAAGTAATTTTTTGCCAAAGTCTGCTTCTGTAATAGTGATAGTTGGAGCATTGTCCATATTACCTTTACCACTGAAAAGTGCTTGAGCAGCTTCTTGAGCTTTTTTAGCTTCTTCTTCGCCATGAACGAGTTTTGTAACTTCATAAGCGAGAACTTGTTTTGCTTCGTTGATTTTTTGGTCTTTGTAGCTACCGAGGCGACGAACTTCGTCCATTGGTAAGAATGTGAGAAGTGCAAGACATTTTTCTACGTCGCTATCAGCAACATTTCTCCAGTATTGATAGAAGTCGTATGGAGAAGTTTTTTCAGGGTCGAGCCAAAGTGCACCTTTTGCTGTTTTACCCATTTTTTTACCTTCACTGTTAGTGAGAAGGTTGAATGTCATACCATAAGAAGGTTTTGCTTCTTTACGACGAATGAGTTCAACACCAGCAATGATGTTAGACCATTGGTCATCGCCACCTAATTCAAGTACGCAACCATAACGGCGATTTAATTCCATGAAGTCATAAGCCTGCATGATCATGTAGTTGAATTCAAGGAATGTTAAACCACGTTCTAAACGTTGTTTGTAACATTCAGCAGTAAGCATGCGATTAACAGAGAAATGTGGACCAACATCGCGAAGTAATTCAATATAATTTAATTTGCGAAGCCAATCGCCATTGTTGATCATTAAAGCTTTACCATCAGAGAAATCGATAAAGCGTTCCATTTGTTTTTTGAAGCAATTGCAATTATGTTCAATATCTTCATCAGTTAACATTTTACGCATATCTGTACGACCAGAAGGGTCACCTACAGTACCAGTACCGCCACCAACTAAGCAGATAGGGCGATGACCTGCTTTTTGCATATGAGACATAGCCATTAAAGCTAAGAAATGACCAACATGAAGGCTGTCTGCTGTTGGGTCAAATCCCATATAAAATGTAACTTGCTCAGTTTCTAAAGCTTTTTTTAATTCTTCTTCGTGTGTTACTTGAGCTAAGTAACCACGTTCTTTAAGTGTATCAAATACGCTCACAAAAAGTCCTCCTAAATTTTGTATGATTATCTATTAATTTAACCCTTTGCCTTGTTGAATACTTGGTTCAGGTAAATTTTGCCTTGGAGCTGGAATAGATGGTTGCTCGATATTTTCTTCTTCGATTGGTTCATTTTCATCAATTGGCTGTTGAGCCTCATTTGGATTTATCTGTTCATTAGGAACAGGTTTTTGTTTATCAGGTGCTTCTTTTGTTGGTTTTTCTTTTTCTTGAATAACGTCTTTAGCTGTAGTTTTAGCATTGCTTTCTACACTTTGGACAGGATTATCAATGGAAGTATCTGAACCATCAAAGTTTTTAGCAGGTATAGACGCAAGTGCTGTTTTCATGAAGCTTTGCCAAATTTTAGCAGGTGTAGTACCGCCTGTAATACCAGGCATAACATCATTATCATCACAGCCCATCCATACTACTGTTACTAAATCAGGTGTATAACCTGCAAACCAAGCATCTTGATAATTATCTGTAGTTCCTGTTTTACCAGCAGCAGGTCTATTGATATTAGCAGCTTTACCTGTGCCTTTAGTGATAACATCTTCAAGCATATCTGTTAATAAAGTAGCTGTGCGTTCAGATAAAACTTGTTTAGTTTCTGGTGTATGTTCATAAATAGTTTTACCTTTGCGGTCAACGACTTTAACTATGGCAGTTGGTTTTGTATAAATACCGTGATTAGCAAAAGCACTATAAGCACCAGCCATATCAAGAACAGTTACCCCATTTGTAAGACCACCGATAGAAGCGGCTAAGTTTTTATCATTTGCTTCTTTAGAATTTAATTCTAATGTGGATATACCTAAATTTTGAGCTGTTAATAAAACTTTATCAATAGATAGTTTTTCTGCTAGACGAATAGTAGGTATATTTAAAGAATTAATAGCTGTTTGACGCATGGAGACTGTACCTCTAAATGTACGGTCATAGTTTTGAGGTTGCCAATCGCCCAATTTGAAAGGTTTATCCTCAATAGTAGTATTTGGAGTCATTTTATTTTCTAAAGCAGTAGCAAATGTAAATGGTTTGAATGCTGAACCTGGTTGACGTACAGCAAGTACAGCACGATTGAATTGGTCAGTACCACGACCACCAACCATAGCCTTGATATATCCTGTTTTAGGATCAATAGCTACGAGTGCGCCTTGTGGTTGAGTAAGACCATTAACATCATTGTAATAAGTTGGTAATAAACTATTTACAGATTGTTCAGCGGCTTTTTGCATATTCATGTCAATAGAAACATAAATTTTTAATCCTTCTTTATATACTGCATCAGCACCGAATTTATCAATCATTTCTTGAGTTACATAATCAATAAAATATGAAGCAGTATTATCATTTTCTTGTTCTTTAGGATTTACAAGTCGTAAACTTTCAGCTTTTGTTTTAGCTGCTGTAGCAGAATCAATATAGCCATATTTTACCATTTGGTCTAAAACTTCTGCTTTACGTTCATTAGCAGCACCTAAATTATTAAGTGGTGAATAATAATTTGGACTGCGAGGTATACCAGCAAGCATTGCACATTCTGATAAATCTAATTGACTTACATCTTTGCCAAAATATGTCTGTGCAGCAGCTTGAACACCATAAGCACCTCTACCAAAATAAATTTGGTTGAGATACATTTCTAAAATTTCTTCTTTAGTATATTGTCTTTCTAAGCGAAGAGCAATGAAAAATTCTTGAATTTTTCGTTTGAATGTACGGTCCTGTGATAAAAAGGCATTTTTGGCTAATTGTTGAGTGATAGTACTACCACCTTCAGCCACTTCACCACTTGTTATATTAGAATAAATCGCACGGAAAATACCTCTAGGATCAATGCCGTTATGTTCATAAAAGCGATTATCTTCAACAGCGATAAAGGCATTTTGCAAATTAGCAGGGATTTTATCTAAACTTACTAATGTACGATTTTCAGTAGCGTGAATATTAGTAATTAGATTGCCATTCATATCGAGAATTTGAGAAGAAGCAGGTGGGTGAATATCAGATACATCTTTATCACCATCAAGGCCAATAGCAACTAATCCACAACCAACGCCTAAAAATACAACTATAAATAGCGTTAAAAGCGCTAAGAAAAATTTTTTGAAGCCAAAAGATTTTTTCTTATTTTTTTTATCAGTTGCATGATTAGAGGTTGATTTTTTTTCGTTAAAAGGCTGTTTATCCATAGAATACACCTCAAATATTTATAATACTATGTTTAGTTTTGGTAAAAATATAGTAATTATTTGCGTTATTTTAATTTTACAGCGGTTACCCCACTACCGCCTTCGTCCATATCACCAAGAGTATAGCTTAAAACATTGCGATGATTTTTGAGATATTCTTGAATACCTTTGCGCAGAGCTCCTGTACCTTTACCATGAATGATTAATACTCTTGATAAACCAGAAATTACAGCATCATCAAGATATTTGCTAACAACTTCGATAGCTTCATCAACCATTAAGCCTCTGATATCTACTTCTGTACTAATTTGGCTGACTTTAGCTAGCATATTGAAGCCACCAGCTTTTTTAGATGGTGCAGTTTCTTTTACTTTAACAGCATGAGAAACGAAAGAGCAATCTTTAGCTTTAACATTCATTTTTAAACTGCCCAATTGAACAGTTAATTCTTTACCACTGATATCAGTGATAGTTCCTTTTTGGCGAAGTTTATTTACATATACGATATCACCAACAGCAATGGTTTTAATATCGACAGCTTCACCTGGTTTATTTGGATCATCATTTTGTTGACTTACTTTATCCAAACGACCACGTAATTTATGACGAGCAGCATCTATTGTTTCCTGACGTTTTTTCATTCCTTGGTCGTTGAATTGAGCTTTCAATTCCTTGATGATTTCTTCAGATTCGCGACGAGTACGACGAAGTAAACTAGCACATTGTTCTTTAGTTTTACGAAGTGTTTGCTCTTTTTTCTTAGCCATTTCTTGCTTCATATCGGCAAGTTGTTTTTCTAATTTTTCAATGCGTTGTTGACGTTCAGCAATATCAGCATTTTTTTGTTCATACATCAATTTTTCATTTTCTAGTGTATTTAATACATTTTCAAATTGAGCATGGTCGGCTTTAATGAGTTGTTGTGCACGTAAAATCAAAGTATCTGATAAACCTAATCTTTTACTTATAGCAAAAGCATTACTAGCCCCTGGTGTACCTATCAATAATCGGTAAGTAGGGCGAAGGGATTTGATGTCAAATTCCACACAAGCATTTTCAATGCCTTCTTTAGAATAAGCAAAAGTCTTTAACTCGTTATAGTGAGTAGTAGCTACAGTGCAAGCACCAATTTCCATCAATCTTTCTAAAATTGACATGGCAAGGGCAGCACCTTCTTCTGGGTCAGTACCAGAACCTACTTCATCTAATAAGAGCAAGTCATCATGTTCAATATTATTCAAGATATTTACGATATTGCGCATATGAGCGGAAAATGTACTGAGGCTCTGTTCAATGCTTTGCTCATCACCGATATCAGCATAGACATTTTGGAAAATGGAAATTTTGGAACCAGATTGAACAGGGATAAAAAGACCAGATTGAGTCATTAAGACTAATAAGCCTAAGGTTTTCATGCTCACTGTTTTACCGCCTGTGTTTGGCCCTGTGATCAATAAAGTGCGATATCCTTCGCCAAGTCTGATATCAATAGGAACGACATTATCTTTATTGAGTAATGGGTGGCGAGCTTTAGCTAAATTGACGATACCTTCATCATTGATTTCAGGCATAGTAGCACGCATTTTACGGGCTAATTTTGCCTTAGCAAAAGCAAAGTCTAACTGAGCCATGATTTCACAATTATGAAGTAAACTATCAGCATTTTTGGCTATTTTTTCAGAAATCACTTTTAAGATGCGTTCAATTTCACGTTTTTCATCAATGACTAATTGTTTGATATCATTATTTAAATCAACAATGGACATAGGTTCGATAAATAAGGTTGAACCACTAGAGGATTGGTCATGTACGACACCTGGGAAATGTTGACGATATTCTTGTTTGATAGGGATAACATAGCGTTCATCACGGATAGTAACGATATTATCCTGAAAATATTTTTGATAATCAGGATTTTTTAAAATACCATCAAGATTTGTTTTGATGCGACGCTGTGAAGATTTGATTTCACGGCGAATACGCATAAGTTCAACGCTAGCACTATCACGCATAGAACCATGTTCATCAACAATATTATCTATTTCGCGTTCGAGTTGCCCCAAAATTTCAATAGATTTAGCCCATTCTTTGAATTGAGGGCTATCTATTTCTAATTCTTTGAAGAATTTTTTGAGATTACGCATTGCGTACATGGTATTTAAAATATCAAGTAATGAATTTATTTCAATTACTAGACCTAAAGATGTTTTCTTTAATAATGAACGAATATCATGAATACCGCCAAAAGGTGGTTCAGAGCTAATTAAAATGTTACTAGCTTCTTGTGTATGTGAAAGATTTTCAATTACTTCGTCAATATCGCTACTTGGTAATAGTTTTTCAGCAAGTTCTTTTCCCATACTAGAAGTAGCCATATTTTGTAGCATAGTGATAATTTTGGCATATTCTAAAGTTTTAAATACGGATTGATTCATTTGTTAAAAAGATACCTTCCTTAAATTATTCTACTCCACGGAAGTAATGACCACGAGTAATATTTTGTTCATATTTAGTGATATTTTCAGGCATTAAAGCAAGATGATTTTTGCCTTCAAGGATAATTTCTTTATAGAGTTTAGTGAATTTAGCTAATTTTTCTTTGGACATATATCTGCCATCTAAGCGAATGCGGTCAATATGAAGATTAGTAAATTCTGGAACATGAGTTAGCATATTTAACTCTTTAGCGTTTAATAAATGCATATGACAATATTGGTCTGTTACGATAGGGAATTTTTCATTTTTGCGGTCGCAAAGCCAATAATTATTTTTTTCGCAAGGTTTTGTACAAGTACCTTTATCTAAATTGCCTAAGAAACTGCCAAGCACACAATATTCAGATACCATAAGTTCCATATTGCCATGAACGATACATTCAAGAGGTAATGTAGAAGCTTCATTTAATGTTTTTATCTGTTTAAAGTTTAATTCAGGGGAAACAGTAGCTCCCTTAATGTCATAATTATTTAGGAAAGTTAAAGTTACATCATTATAGACATTGAAGGAGAAGTCTGCCCAGATAGTGATATCTGTAAATTGTTTGATTAAGTACATTTGCGCTAAAGTATGTGCATAAATCATATCTGGAGCGATATCTTTTATTTTTGTAAGCCAATTTGTAAAGGCTGTTTGTTCATTATCGCGCATGATACGAGGTGTAGCAAAAGCAATTTTAATATTAGCTTCACGGCAAAGTCTTGTAGCTTCAGCATACATTTCAGCAGTGATGAATTGATGATTATAAGATTCACCGCCAAATAAAACAATATCTGCTTGATTATCAATAGCTGTCTGTACTTTAGCAATAGTATCAACAGCGACTACTAGTTGAGGTTTATTTGTTTGATTGAATGATTTTAAAGCTAAATCCTGTTGCCAAATAGTATTATCAATTTTAGCAATCTGTGGACGATGATAAGCTTCAAGACGCATGGACATTAATTTTTCAATTAATAAGCGACGAGTATCATTCATGACACTCATAGGTACAATGACATTTTCATCAATAATGCAAGATAAATTTTCTAATTGATAAATAGTATTGCCTAAACGTTCCATCTGTTTTTGCACTGTTGATTTATCCATAGCGCGTTTTAGAGCTGTTTCAACAATGAAATCGCTAGTTATTTGAGCGCTATAACCATCTTCATCAGTAGCTTTTAACATAAAAGGTTCGTTGAGTTTAGCGATGGCTTCAATATTTAAATTTATTTTGCGTATTGGTGAAGCACTAGTATAATAACTGCGAGCTTTTTGCATGAGATTAGCATCAAAAACTTTAAATATACGGTCATGTGGGTGTACGCGATTTGGTACAGGAATGATGACTTCCATGCCAGCACTAGCAGAAGTTATTTCTTTATTTTTATAGATGATTTTAGATACATTAGTACTTACACGACCGCCGACTTTTACCCAGAAATCAATAGTATCACCGATATTTACATCATCAGTGAGTTTCATGATAGCTTGACGTTTATTATCATCATAGCGAATTACTCTACCTACAAGGCGACCGCGATTGTTTGGTCGTTTATCGCTCATCATGAATTTACCTTGTTTTTTCTCTAAGTAAGCAGTAGTGAAATCACGATTGAATATTTGAGAAAGATTTTTTTGAATATCTTCTTGAACTTCTGTATGGCTATAATAAGAGTCGATTTTTTGGCGGTAAGCGTCAACAACGACAGCTACATATTCAGGTTTTTTCATGCGTCCTTCAAGTTTTAAAGAAACGACACCAGCTTCGATAAATTCAGGAATTAATTCAAGTGTATTCATGTCGCGAGGACTTAATAAGTATTGTCCAGCATCTTTTAAAACATTGTTATTGTTTTTATCAACTAAAGTATAAGGTAGACGACATGGTTGAGCACAGCGACCACGGTTACCACTTCTGCCACCAATCATACTACTCATTAAGCATTGACCGGAATAGCATACACATAAGGCACCATGAGCGAAAACTTCAATTTCTACATCGCTATTACGGCAGATATGAATAATATCTTTTAATGTTACTTCACGAGATAAAACGACACGTGAAAAACCAAGTTCTTGAAGAGCAAGAACACCAGCTAAATTATTCACTGTCATTTGTGTACTAGCGTGTAATGGTAAATCAGGAGCTACAAGTTGAGCCAAACGTGCAGCACCTAAATCTTGAACGAGTACAGCATCAGCACCTATTTCATAAAGAAAACGAAAATAATCTGCAAGTGCAGGTATTTCAGAATTGTCTACTAAAGTATTTACAGTTACATGGATTTTTACATTGCGTAAATGAGCAAATTCAATGGCTTCTTTTAAGCCTTGTTCATCAAAATTATTGGCATAAGCTCTTGCACCGAACATTTTGCCTGAAAGATAAATAGCATCAGCACCACTTTCTACAGCGGCTTTTAATGCTTCCATGCTTCCAGCAGGGGCTAATAATTCTATCAAAATATTTTCCTCCAGTTATTTTCTTAGCTTATTATAATACACAGAGTATAAAAAATAAATGGTAGTGCCATTAAAATGCCTACCATTAGTGTATGTCTTCATGTTATTTTTAGCTTATTTATGTTTATTAGAGCGATTTTCATCAAGAATATCCCAAAATTCATTATAATCTTTTTTCAAGCGGATTAATTGTTCAGCCAATTGAAGTGCAGTTAATATTGCTACTCTATCAGGTGGCAAATATTGATTTTGTTTAGCTATAAGACGAATATTTTCATCTACAATCTTAGCAGCTTCTTGAATATCATTGATATCACTATCTTTAGTATAGCGGAGCGGATATTTTACTCCCCAGATTTCTACAGTTACTTTGTTATTCATAAAATCACCTTAACATTTAAAATAAGCCATTATATATTTAGTATATCAATATTATATACTAATACTATTTTTATAGCAAAGTATTTTAAAGTTATGAAATCAATTTGACACTAATTTATATATTTTTTAATATATTAAGAATGAAGTAAATATAGAAGTAAATATCTATGGAGAAATAAGAAATGAATTTAAAATTATATATAAAGCCAAAATGGTTATTATCACTTTTGGCAGTGGCTTTGATGATTATTTATTATTTAATTTTTATTCAATTACCACCAGCGACGTCTGTAGAGCTACAACAGAATTATAAATATAAATTAATTTTAATACCATTAGATACGAGGCCACCATGTCAAAAAATGGTGATAGATACAGGGAAAATGGCAGGTGTGCAGATTATAACACCACCATCGGAGATAATGGATTATTATACAAGACAAGGTGATACAAAAGAAATACAAAGATGGTTGATGGATAATATTGATAAAGCAGATGGGGTAATTGTGTCTATTGACCAATTATTGCATGGAGGTTTATTAGCTTCACGTGAGTCAGGGACAAAACAAGATGAGTCGCAAATTTTATTAAAATTTATGCGTGATTTGAAAACAAAAGCGAAAGATAAACCAATTTATGCTTTTAATGTTTTGCCTAGGATAACACCACCGCCAACTTTAGAAAGTGATAGTAAAAAAATGATAAAGATATCTCGTCTTATTGATGAGATAAGTATTTTTGAAAATGAAGATGATATAAAATTATTGGCAGATTTAAAAGAAGATATAAAACAAGAAGACTTAGATATTTATTTAGATTTATTTAGACGCAATACAGCTTTAAATAAAGAATTAATAAATCTAGCTAAAGAAGGTATCATAACAAAATTAGTGATTGGTCAAGATGATGGTGAAGATTTTGGCATACCAAATATGGAGAAGAAAAGTCTTATAAATTATGTGCATTCTTTAGGTACTAGTAATGATGTTGTGATGATAACTAAAGGTGCAGATGAGGTGGCTTTATCACTATTAGCTAATTTTGTGCAGACAAAGACAAATTATCGACCTAAAGTGTATGTAGAGTATAATGATGAGAAAGCTATGCGCATAGTTATGCCGTTTATGGCAGGCTCAGTAGGTTCTACAGTAGAAGAAAAATTAGTGATGGCAAATGCTAAAAAAGTAAATTCACCACAAGAAGCTGGCTTGATTTTATATGTTTTTATTGGTAATGATGAAAATATGTCTACACAGAGACAATCTGCATTAAAGATAAAAAACTATTTAGAGCAAGGTAAAAAAGTCGCTTTAGTTGATTTAAGTAAGCATTTTTCCGCAAACGAAGTATTATTTCCTACATTATTAAAAGAAGATGTGCCGATTAATGAATTAACTTCTTATGCTGGTTGGAATACAGCTAGTAATTCCATTGGTACAGCACTGGCAAATGCTGTTATTTATAAGGCGATAAGACCAACATTTAATACAACAAATGATATGCTGGCTGTAGAATATAATCGTTTAAATATAAATTATGAAAGATTTCTAGAAGATTATTATTATCTAAAAGAAATAATTGATGTAATGAATATTACTTTGAAAAATCATGGTTATGAAAATGTAAATGATTTGGATATGGAACATAATTATATTTGGATGAATAAATTACTACAATCTGATATGCAAAAGCGAGCAAATCAATTAAATAATAGTGAAGTTTTTAAAATGCCTTTTAAAGTGCAAACACCAGAGGGAGTATTTGACTTGACCGTTCGTAATTTGCAGGTTGATGTATTTTTCCCATGGCCAAGGACTTTTGAAGTATATTTAGATGTAAGATTAAATTTATATAGATTAAATAATTAAATATACGAATTTAAGGAGTGAATTTTTTGGTAGAAACATTGATTATGGTATTAGGTGTAATAGCAGGATTTAGCCTGTTAAAAGTGAAAGAACATAGGCGAATAGCTGTGGTAAATTTAAATAATAAGGTACAATTAATAGCAGTAGCTTTGATTATTTTTATCATGGGAATAAATTTAGGTAGTATGGAAGATTTTGCACATAAGATGCTGACCATGGGATTACAAAGTTTAGTATTTGCTATAATTCCTACAGTATTTTCAGTAATTATAGTATATATTTTTAGCAAATTATTTATTGTAAAAAATTAAATAGTAAAAGAAGGTTTGTAGATGGTTTATATTGCATTATGTGCATTAATTTTAGGAATTATTTTTGGTCAATTTGTACTTGATAGTACATGGCATGATTTATGTAGTGAATTAGCAGATTATGTATTATATTTATTGATGTTTTCTGTAGGTATAAGCGTGGGTATGAATGAATCAATAATCGAGAAGATAAAAAATTATAATTTGACAATATTATTGATTCCTATAGGTGTAATTATTGGGTCTGTTTTTGGCGGATTTATTTGCAGTTATATTTTTGATATGAATTTGGTATATAGTTTATCTATCGGTGCATCTATGGGTTGGTATAGTTTATCAGGGGTAATGCTTGAATCACTTGCAAATGCACAGATAGGTACAATAGCCTTTTTGAGTAGTTTGATGAGAGAATTTATCGCTTTTATGATGATTCCAATATTAGTAAAATATTTAAATCCATATGTAGCGATAGCAGCGGCAGGAGCTACAAGTGAAGATACAACACTTCCAATGCTTATAAAATATAGTAGTGAAGAGTTTATTATTATATCCGTAATTAATGGAGTATTATGTTCAGTAGCAGTACCGATTTTAATAAACTTTTTCTTTTCTATCTTATAAAAATAAAAGAAGCTGTAACATTGAAAAATTTTCCTTGTTACAGCTTTTTTTGTACAACACTTGTTAAAGTTAAATGAGAATTATTAAATATTGTAAATAAAGTCTATATTAATTCAAATACAACACTTGTTAAAGTTAAATAAACTTTTAAGACGTTCGTCCACCCTAAACATCAGGATTCAAATACAACACTTGTTAAAGTTAAATTAGATGTAGACTGGAGAAAGTTTACAATATTTACCAATTCAAATACAACACTTGTTAAAGTTAAATATATGTCGTTGACATATCGTTTAAAATTGCCTATAAATTCAAATACAACACTTGTTAAAGTTAAATTATCTTTTAAAATGTCTATTCAATCCCTTCAAGCTTTATTCAAATACAACACTTGTTAAAGTTAAATCAAGCTTATTCAGCAAATACAAAAGAAATAACCTAATTCAAATACAACACTTGTTAAAGTTAAATAACTGCCGTCAATTTTTGGCATTTTGCCATAGTTATATTCAAATACAACACTTGTTAAAGTTAAATCACAAAAAGCTATAATTTAATTCAAGCACCAGGTATATTCAAATACAACACTTGTTAAAGTTAAATTAATTCTTTTGGTTCAACTCTACCTTGTTCAATATTATTCAAATACAACACTTGTTAAAGTTAAATTTTGCGGACTTCGTTGTAATCAAGCCAACCGTGCTATTCAAATACAACACTTGTTAAAGTTAAATGAATATTTATCTAAATCTATCCTACTTGCAACGTCTATTCAAATACAACACTTGTTAAAGTTAAATTTGCGAAACAAATAGAAACATTGATAATGTAAGATTATTCAAATACAACACTTGTTAAAGTTAAATATCAAAGATTTTTCCTTCTTCACCATCAACATCATATTCAAATACAACACTTGTTAAAGTTAAATTAGGCAAAAACTACTTAGGACAGAAAGACAATCCAAAATTCAAATACAACACTTGTTAAAGTTAAATGATTAATGAGG
>NZ_CFQVBI010000068.1:0-6012 GCF_986095205.1 Megamonas sp.
CCGCAGATAAAATTTTAGTTTTGAAAATAATTATCGCTTCATACAACGCTTAGAAACTCGCTTCGCTCAAACATTCAGACTAAAAACGTATTCAGCGATAATTTTTTTCAATAACCTTAGGTTACCACTAAAATTTTATAATGCGGAAAAATATAATACCAAATATTTCCCGCATTTTAGTATTTTTTACGGTAGCCATAGGCTATTGGTAAAGATAAAAATAGGACTACGGTGTTAGTTCTACTGTTTGAGCGAAGCGAGTTTAGAACGTTGTTGACATATTTTTATCTTTGCCAAAGTAAAAAGTGCGTGAGCGGGTGGTTTCTTTGGTTCGTTTCTTTGCCACCAAAGAAATGAACATCTCTCTGACATCAAAGAAATGAACATTTATTTAAATATTGCTATGTTTTACGGAGTCAAAGATATCTGTGATTTCTTTAGATGGTGCTTTATCAAGTTTACTACCAATAATGATAGCTAAAGAGGATAAGATAAAGCCTGGAACGATTTCATAGAGTTGTAAAATTGGATATACAGTTGCGATATCTAATAAAGTGATTTGTTTCCAAACAAGAACAGTGATACCGCCGACAATCATACCTGCTAAGATTCCATTTCTTGTAGTGCGACGCCAGAAGAGAGAGAATAATAAAGCAGGGCCGAAAGTAGCACCAAATCCTGCCCAAGCGTAAGCAACGATATTTAAAATGGAGTTATTCGGATCAAGACCGAGAGCAATAGCTATCAAGGCGATACCGATTACAGATAAACGAGTAACGAGTACTAATTCACGAGGATTGATGTCTTTATGAATGAATTGTTTATATAAGTCTTGAGCTACAGCAGAAGCACCTACTAATAATTGAGCAGAAGCTGTACTCATGATAGCTGCAAGTACAGCAGAAAGCACGATACCAGCCCAGAATGGACTAAATAAATGATCAGTCATAACGAGGAAGACTGTTTCAGAATTAGTGCCATTGAGTGGTGTAGTCAAATAAACACTACCAACCATACCTACACATACAGCAGCAGTAAGAGAGATTACTACCCAAGTCATAGCAATGCGAGTGGCTTTTTTCAATTCACTAGAAGAAGTGATAGCCATGAAACGCACTAAGATATGAGGTTGACCAAAATAACCAAGACCCCAAGCAAGTAGAGAAATCAATTCTAATACTGTAGTATAAGAACCATCTGGTTTAGTGAATGGATTGAAAAATTCTGGATTAGTGATGCTGATAGCAGTATATGTATCACCAAATCCCCCTAATGTGAAAGCTGCAGCAATAGGGACGATTAAGATAGCGAAGAACATCATTACGCCTTGGATAAAGTCAGTCCAACAAACGGCTAAAAATCCCCCTACAAAAGTATAAAAGACGATAACGAAAGCACCAAGACAAAGAGCATATTCATAAGGAATGCCCAAAATAGTGTTGAATAATTTACCGCCAGCTACAAATCCAGAAGAAGTGTAGATGATAAAGAAAATTAAAATAAAGATTGCCATTACAACACGAATTAAAGGGCTTTTATCGTGATAGCGATTTTGCAAGAAATCTGGCAAAGTGAGAGAGTTGTTGGCAAGTTCTGTATATTTACGTAATCGACGAGCGATAAATTGCCAATTTGCCCAAGTACCAAGAGCCAGACCTACGGCAATCCAGCCAGCATTTAGACCAGCCAGATAAGCAAATCCAGGAAGTCCCATGAGCATCCAACCACTCATATCGGAAGCTTCGGCACTCATAGAGGTTACCCAAGCACCAAGTTTTCTGCCACCTAAGATGTAATCGGACATATTATGAGTGCGATAATAAAAATAAACACCGATTGCCATCATGAATAGCAAATAAAGTAAAAAAGCGACGATAATAGATATATTATCAGACATAAGATACCTCCTATTTAATTTTGATGTTTAATTATATGGTTAATATTGTATCATGATAAGCAAAATATGTACATATGTAAATGTGTATACTACAAATAATAAAAATATGATATAAATAGGGAAAATATTGCAACAAATATAAGGAGATTTTTATTTTATGGATTGTATACAAAATTTTTTTATATTTTTAATTGACAAATATAGTGTCCAGTCATATAATAAAAAACATCAGCGGTGATGTACATCAAAAAAGAATAAAAACTCGTTGATATTATTGATATTATCTTGTAATTTAATAGCAAAATAAGACAAAGACGTCTTGTTAAAAGATATACAAAGCAGTATATCCTTTGACAAGGCGTTTTTTATTTTAGCAATTATTATATATTTTTGGCTTATTTTGTGATGAAGAAAGGGTGTAATTTATGAAAAAATTAGCGTCTATATTATCTATGACTGCTATGTTCATAGCGATGATGGCATCTGTGGCTTTCGCCGCTGACGATACTACAGCAGCAATAGATACAGGTGATACAGCATGGGTTTTAATCAGTGCAGCACTTGTATTTATCATGACACCAGGTCTTGCATTTTTCTATGGTGGTATGGTAAGAAGTAAAAACGTATTGAGTACCATAATGCACAGTTTCTTCATTGTAGCGATGATTTCTGTGGAATGGGTTCTTATTGGTTATGCAATGACTTTTGGTAGTGATATTGGCGGTTTCATTGGTAGCTTAGATAAAATTGGTTTAACTGGTGTTGGTTTACAGGTAATGGAAAATGGTACTATTCCTGAACTTGCTTTCGTAGCTTTTCAGTGTATGTTTGCTATTATTACACCTGCACTTATTACTGGTGCTTTCGCAGAAAGAATGAAATTTGGCGCTTTCGTAGTATTCATCTTATTATGGGCAATCTTAATCTATAACCCTATGGCTCACTGGGTATGGGGCGGCGGCTTCTTAGCTAAACTCGGTGCCTTAGATTTTGCAGGGGGATTAGTAATTCATATTTTATCTGGTGTATCTGGTCTTACAGTATGTATTTTACTTGGCAAACGCCATGGTTATGGCAAAGTTCCAATGCTTCCACATCATTTACCAATGACTGTACTTGGTGCAACACTTTTATGGTTTGGTTGGTTCGGCTTCAATGCAGGTTCTGCTCTCGGTGCTAATGCACTTGCTGCAAATGCTTTTGTTACTACACAGGCAGCAGCAGCTATGGCGACTGTATCTTGGGTAGCATGTGAATGGATGCATCATGGCAAACCTACTATCTTAGGTGCAGCTTCTGGTTGTGTTGCAGGTCTTGTAGCCATCACTCCAGCAGCAGGTTTTGTTGCTCCACTTCCAGCTGTAATTATCGGTTTAATCGGTGGTATTGTTTGTTATTTTGCAGTAGCAGTTGTTAAAGAAAAATTCGGTTATGATGATTCCTTAGATGCTTTCGGTGTTCATGGTATCGGTGGTACATGGGGGGCTGTAGCTACAGGTTTATGGTGCTCCACAGAAATAAATCCAGCTGGTGCAGATGGTTTATTCTATGGTAGTGCAGATACTTTAATCGCTCAGTTAATTTCTATAGTAGTAGCTTATGTATTTGCTATTGTAGGTTCTTATATCTTATTTAAAGTTGTTAGTTGCTTTATGCAGGTTCGTGCAAGTGAAAATGAAGAAGTTTCCGGTATTGATATCTGTGAACATGGTGAACGTGCATACAATCAATCCATCATGAGTGCCAATACATTGCTTTCCAGTAATGCAGAAGCTTTTGCTAGTGAAAATTTTACAAAACCTGTTGATTTAAAATAATAAAATTAAAATTTAAAAGTTTTAGTGGTATTATTATAAGAAAAAGAATTTATAGATTTTCATTAGTAAGGAGTAGATTTTATGCGTAAAATAACGAAAGTAGAAATAATAACTCGTGCTAGTAAATTAGAAGAATTAAAAGAAGCTTTGAATAAAATCGGTGTTCAGGGTATGACTGTAAGTCAAGTATACGGTTGTGGCTTACAAAAAGGTCATACTGAAGTATATCGTGGCAAACAATATAGCGTAAATCTTGTACCAAAAGTAAAGATTGAAACAATTGTTTGTGCAGTTCCTGTAGAATTAGTTTTAGAAACAGCACGCAAAGCTTTGCAGACAGGTCATATTGGTGATGGTAAAATCTTCGTTTATGATGTAGAAAATGCTATGCGTATTCGCACAGGTACAATGGGTGATAAAGCCATCACAGATGATGAAGCATGATTAATTTCCTTCATTATAATAAGCGTAGTCAATTTGACTATATATTATAATGAAAGAAATATCTTTATACACAAACAAGAAATATCTCTATG
Organism: Megamonas sp.; assembly: GCF_986095205.1. NCBI lineage: Bacteria > Bacillati > Bacillota > Negativicutes > Selenomonadales > Selenomonadaceae > Megamonas > Megamonas sp. The sequence goes on from NZ_CFQVBI010000068.1 coordinate 4,251, forward strand.
GATAAATAGAGATATTTCTTGGATATTTTTTAGCTTATTAAATAACTTATAAATGAATATACGAAAGAGAAGTTAGGTATTACCTAACTTCTTTTTTTATCTTGTATAAAGTTAAAATAAATATATTTTATGCTATAATATAGTATAATATATTATCAAAATCGAGGTGTAGCTTATGTCTTTAACTGATAAAGAAATTATGGATGGCGTATTAGCTGAATTTAGCAATTTAGCAGCTATTCCACGTAAATCAAATCATGAAGAAGCAGTAAGTAATTTTTTGAAAGAACGTGCTTTATCTTTTGGTTGTAAAGTAGTTCAAGATGAAAAATTTAATTTAATCATTGATAAAGATGCAGCAAAAGGTTGTGAAACTTGGCCACGTGTAATCATTCAAGGTCATATGGATATGGTATGCGTAGCAGCTGAAGGTGTGCAATATGATCCACTTACAAGCCCTATTAAAATTATCAATGATGGTGAATTTTTACGTGCTGATGGTACTAGTCTTGGCGCTGATGATGGTATTGGCGTAGCAGCAGCTATGTATTTATTACAACAAGATTTCAATCATGGTCCTATTCGTGCTATTTTCACTGTAGATGAAGAACAGGGCATGACTGGGGCAAAAGTTTTAGATGCTAAATATTTATTAGATGCAAAATATCTTATAAACTGTGATTCTGAAGCTTTTGATGTGCTTACTTTGTCTAGTGCAGGCAGTGTAAATGTTGATGCAGAACGTCGCATTACATGGCATAAACCAGAACATCGTTCTGCTTATAAATTTGTAGTTAAAGATTTACATGGTGGTCATTCTGGTGAAGCTATTAATTGTGGTTATGCTAATGCTGTAAAAATCATTGCTCAAGCAATCAATAGCATTATGAAAAAAACAGAAATTGAACTTGCAAGTATCAGTAGTTTAAAAGCGAGAAATGTAATTCCATCTGAAGCTGAATTTGTATTCACTTCCCCACTTTCTAATGTGAAAGTATTTGATGTAGTGGTGGCTAAAATTACAGATTATTTAAAAGCTGCTTATGGCAATGTAGAGAAGAATTTCACAGTTACTTGTGTTCCTTGTGAGCTTCCAGAACGTGTAATGTCTGAAGAAGATGCAAGCAGTATTGTGGACTTCATTAATTTGAGCATGACTGGCGTACTCAAGATGTCTCAAGTTGAAGAAGGCTTAGTAGAATTATCTGCCAATATCGGCCCTGTTGTTACTAAAGAAAATGCAGTGGAAATATCTGTATTCCCAAGAAGTGCTGTAGATGCATTGACTAGAGAAATTGCAAATATTTATATTCAATTAGGTAAACGCTGTGGTATTCGCGTTGTAAGCGGAGAACCTGCTCCTGGTTGGCCTGCAAATCCAGATAGTCAATTAAAACATGTAGTATTAGAAACTTTCAAAGAACAAAATGGCTTTGATATGAAAGCAAAATCCATTCATGCAGGTCTTGAATGTAGCTATTTCTATGCTAAAAATCCAAACTTAGATATAATTTCTATTGGACCAAACAACATAGATATTCATAGCCCAAATGAAAGATTGGAATTAAAAACATTAGTTCCTCATGTAAAATTAATTAAAGGCGTTATGGAAAAATTAGATAAATAATGGTTAATGTTCGTTTTTCTTTTGTGCAAAAGAAAAATGAACCAAAAAGAAAACCACCCGCTCACGCACTTTTTACTTTGTCAAAGATAAAAATATGTCAACAACGTTCTAAACTCGCAAGGCTCAAACAGTAGA
>NZ_CFQVBI010000069.1:0-32846 GCF_986095205.1 Megamonas sp.
AAACATATATCCAGTCAATCTCCTAAGGAGCAATTCATCTCACTACCTTAGAGGTAGGAGACTTCTTGCTCAGTATGGTTAAAATTATTTGCCATCAAATTACCATTTAATCCATTTGCGAAATTATTACCATAATTTGCATTTTGCATTGGCTGATTATAGTTCATTCCATTTGTATGTTCTGCTATATACATACTATTTTGTTTCAACATATCAATGTTTTGATAAAGATGTGCAATCATCAAATAAATAGAAGCTTCTTTTACTCCCATATTCACTGCTTTTTGCAAATAATTTATCGCTTGTGCATAATTTGGCAATGGCATATTCATTTGCAAATAATTTTTACCTATGTTAAATTCGTTCATACCCATTTGATTATTATTCATTGCTTGATTATTTATCATTTGATTATGTTGTTGCATCTGACTTTGCTGATAATTATTTGCACTTGGATAATTATTCTGTGCTCTCATCTGCATATTAGTATTAACCATTCTATTCGCATTTTGCTGATAGTTAGTATTTTGCACTGGAGTAGTAAAATTATTTTGTGGATTTACATTATAATTATTTTCTTGATTAAATTTCATACCACAATTAGTACAAAATAAATTATCCGCTGGCATCTTGCTACCACAATTTGTACAATACTTAAACATAAATATTCGCTCCTTTTATAATATGTATTAATCTTTAATAACAATATAATAAAAATAGAACTTTCTTTGTTGTCCCATAGGGATAATTTAACTGCTTTTTCGTATTAATAGTAACAATTTAAGCCATTTTACATAAAAAAATAGCCTTTAAGATACTAATATCTAAGGCTATTTATCATAATTTAAATTTAGTTATATTCTTTTAAAAACGTCATGATTTCATTAGTCTTGGCTTTTAAAGCCTCTTTTAATTCTGGTAAATAATATTTAATCAATACGCCTTCTACATCTTCTTGTAAAAAAGGATTATCTTTAATGATAAAATCAGTGCTTTTCATTAATTCATCAAAAAAACATTGTGCTAAAGTATCAAAATTAAAATGATAGACCTTTTTTTCTTCATTTGTCTTGTCATCAATTATCGTCAATTCTTCTAAATTTATATCTTTTTTTAAGTATTGCGTTACATATATAAAAAATCGCTCAACATCATAAGCTAATGTTCTATCTTTAAATTCTCTTTTTATCTCTTCTACATAATTTGTTTCTTCTAAATGCTTTAACTGCCAAAGATGATACATCTGTTCATCTTGTTTTCCTGAAAATCTAGTAAAACTAGGCACATAATTAAAATGCTTTAAATACTCCGGCAAATCCAATTTAAATCGCTTTACCATTAAATTTATAATACGCTCTATTTCTTTATTTACCTTAAAATAATAATTCTGCTCATTTTCATAGTACGTATAATATTTCTTTAACTGATAGATTTTATATGTTTCTAATATATCCTTGATATATTCTTTCATCAACGAAAATACATTGTTCTCAAAATCCTCTATCATAGCCTTTTGAGCTTCTTCTACACTTTCATAATCTAAATCATCAACCATACTGATTGGAGTATAAAAAGGTATCTTATTAAAATCAAACGGATAATCTTTTTCTTGTACAGGCATAGGTATTTCAAATAAGTTAAATTTATCATTCAACATTATTTCTATTTGCTTTAAAGTCAATTTATTCTGTTTTTGCTCAAATTTATATTCATCTTCAATTTCATTTAAAATTTCCTCTACATATTGATAGCGATTTTCTGGATCTAATTGTGTTGCTTTAGCTATTATCTTTTGCAGTAAATTAGATTTAGGTTGTAATTTTTTTATCGTCATACCTAAAGCATATATATCTGTTCTAGCATCAGTTTGACTAAAACCATATTGTTCTGGCGGTGCAAAACCTTTTGTCCCCAAATATGTCGTGTCAAAATTCTGGTCATACTTAAAAATACGCACTGTATCAAAATCCACCAACTTAACAACACCATCATTTGTAAGCATAATATTATTCAAATTTATATCACGATGAATAATGTCCCTCTGATGTAAATTCTTCAATCCTTTACATAATTGTACTAAAATATCTTGTATCTCTTCATCGGATATATACTTTTTTTGCTCTATTAATTCATTTAAAGTTATACCACAGATATATTCTTCTACTAAAATTATTTCTTCATCACCATCAAAAATATAATAAATCCTAGGAAGTATCCTATTATCTATTTTTTTCAATTCCTGATAAGGAACATCTTTATTTTTTAGATATTTTATAACATATACTTGTCTATCTGACTCATCATATGCCAAAACAATCTTACTCTTATCGCTCTCCTTCCATATATCTATTTGTTTATATTTATCATTTATAAACTGCTTGACAAAATCACTCATATATTAACCTTCTATCAAATAAATTTATAAATATATATTAACAAAAATAGCAGGTAATAATATATAATACCTGCTATTTTTATCAATTTTTACCAACTAACTTATCTAAACTTACTTCTAAAATTCTAAAAATCTTATACAATATTAGTAAAGATATACAATCTATTATTAAACTAAACTCTATCTTTATTATACAAAATATACTAATTTAAACCCCCATATTATTAACACATCCTGTATCAATAATATCATAATTTATTCCAGAATCACGTATTATTTCTTCCATATAACTTATCGCATTTGTTTTTTGTTGAAATTTAATACCTAAATTTATAGTTGTCGAAATGTCCATATTATTAATTTTAGATTTATCTTCTTGTATTTCAATTTCATATGAAATTGCTCTAGCTATCAAATCTTTAGTATAGTCAATGCTATTATTTCTTAATTCATTAAACTTTTTAGCTATATCAGACTTAGCCATATTACTTAAGTCATTTTCATAAAAATAAAATACACCTTCCATTATAGCACTAGAAATAATTCCGCCTATTAATGGTATATATTTTTCGCTTACATAAGCTAAATTTTCAGCTAGTTCAATTTTTAATTGATAACTTTCAATAATAGGTCTTGTTTCTATTATATATTTTTCTAATTCTTGTTTATGAGTTTCATTTTTTAACATATCTAGTATATCATTCTTTAATTCTTCATTATCTGTACTTATTACACTTGATACAGCATTTGTAGCTATATCTGTTACATCTGATACATCTGCCTGTGCTAATGGAACATATAAATTTAAAATTGATATGAACATTATTAAACTGATGCTATATTTTAATAAATACAAGTAAAATCATCCTTTTAACTTTTATTTATATATTTTTTATCTATATAATTATATTCGTTAATTATAAATATATTTTTTTAAGTTATTTACCATATTTATATAAACATTCTTACAAGATTTTCTATTTGTTTTTTCAAGATAATATAAACATTTTTTCAAATAGTTATCCCAAATACTTTCATAAATTTCTTTAGCATTTTCAAGACTATTAATTTTTTCTACAATTTTAGGTGCAATAATATAATATTCTTCAATAAGTTTTCTTCCATCAGGTTGATATTTCAACCAATCATCACGAAAATGTCTAAACATAGTTAATTCATAACAATCATCTGGCTTATTAAAACTATCACATACAGCTGTAGTAATAAAACAGCCTTCTGATTCATTTTCTTTTTGAGATTCATTCAAATTTTTAAGAACATCTTTCGCTACTGTTTTAACTTCATCATTACCTACTGATATAGCTTTATTTAAATAATCTCTAGCAATCGATGCATTTTCTTCAACACCTACACCAATGGCATAACATACACCAAAAATACATAAAGCATCTCCATTATTTGGATCAAATTCTAAAGCTTTCTTTAATAAAGAAATACCTTTGTTCTCATCTTTATTAAAATCTGAATATTCCTCATTAAGACCTAAATATACACCCGCTAAACAACTAGCTGCTAAACTAGAATTATTAATTCGAATATTCCTTTCATAATATTCAATAGCTTTATAGTAATTATGTTCACTCAAAAATATATTAGCCAATTCATTTAAGGCTTCTTCTTCATTTTGTTCAGCAGCTACTAAATACCATTGTTTTGCTTTATTAATATTTTTAGGTAAAAATTTTTCAAAATAATATAAACGTCCTAACATTAATGCAGCATTTCTTTCACCTTTAACTGCTGCTTTTTCATAATATTCAACAGCTTTATTTATATTAGCTGATTGATGACATTCTCCTGATAAATATATATATCCTAAAAAAACTAAAGCTTTCCAATAACCTTTACTAGCAGCTTTTTGATATAATTTCATAGCTTTATTGTAGTTTATCTTTTCGGAGTTCTCAGAACAATAATAATTTGCAACCTCATATATAATAAAAGGATCTTCAGATTTTTCTAATTCATCAATTTGAGATAATATATTTTTATTTAAGATAGGAATATACTCTTCATTAATATTATAAAAACCCGAACCTATTAAATGTAAATCTGCTAATACATAACCCTCATCACTTAATTGAGCTAATATATTGAATGCCGATTCACCATCTTCTTTTATTTGATCATAGCCATATTCTAAAATCATTGCTGCTAAATAAGCCAATCTTGGACTATCAGCATTTTCAATATCGTTAATTTTATCAATAAACTCACTCATTTTATAATTAACAAATAATCTTTCTAATTTTTCAGCTAACTTATCATTTTTAATATCTTCTTCTTGTTGTACTTGAGCAAAATCTCCAAAAAAGTCTCCACCATCATTATCAATAATAATATCTTCTTTAGTATCATCTATAATATCTTTTTCAGTTATTATAGATTCATTATTAAATTCCTGAAGAGAATATCCACATTCATGACAAAATTTGCCATTCTTTAATATTTTAGCTCCACAATTAGGACAAAATTTTAACATAACTTCTACCTCTCATTTTATTAATATTGTATTTGTTTTTGTGGTCTTCTAAATGCTGTTTTTGCTATTTCTGCAAATATTGGTCCACCATTCTCAGGTTTTCCTAAATCAGATATAGACATCTTAGCCCAATCTATAATACCTATATTTTTCCAATCACTATTATTAATACTTTCATAAATTTGATAAGCTTTTCCACCTATTCCTTTTATTTGATAAATCACTTTATCAATACTGTCATCTTTTTGATTTATTAAATCTGCACCTAACTGATTTTGTTTTCTATCAAACCAAACTGTATCGTAATCTATAAGTAAACTATCTTCAGTTTTATTAGGTAAAGCATTTTTAGATTGTGCTTCTATTGATACATTAGGTGTATTAATTTTTATATTATCGCTTTTATCAATAAGCTTTTTAGCTACAAAAGCTGTAGCCGCAATACCAGCCACTATCGCTCCGCCTTTAACCAATGTTTCTGTACGTTCATTTTTTAATCGTTCCAACTCAATTTCTTTTTTATTACTTGAATCCCATGCTTCTACTGCTACTTGAGCAATAGTTCCTAGAATATCTAAACCTGAAAATCCCATTTATTTATTCCTCCTAAAATTAATCTAATCTTTAATTAGCCAACTATGTTTTTTATCATTTTTTCTAGGACAGTTGTCTAGCTGTAGTTTTCTCATACTTAATGAACGAGTCTCTTTTTTCTGTAATACGTATATATATTCCATTCTTTTGAATATTGAAAATATATTCATTTTCTTCACATCAATTTTTATTAACTAACTTATCTAAACTCACTTCCAAAATCTTAGATATTCTATACAATACTGGTAAAGATACACATCCTGTTACTAAACCACTTTCTATCTTTGCCATATAACTTAAACTAATATTAGTTTCTTGTGCTAATTCCATCTGTGTATATTTTTTTAATTTCCTATAATAAGCAATATTTATACCTATCAATCTATTATCTAATTCACTATTCATAAACAAACCTCCTTAAATAATTATCCTACTTTAAAGCATATTTATCTATAAACTATTAAAGTCAATTTATTCACTAATAGTATATATTTAATCTAAAAAAATACATTTTTTCTCATCCAAAATATTATAAAAAACAATATGTATAAATTTATACAAAAATAATAAAAGAGCCTTTAGGAAATTAATCCTAAAAGCTCTAATTTCTTATTGTAACTTATCTAATAATTTAATAACTAAACAACATTCAAGTTCAATATTATTATAAAAATTATCAATAATAATATCCTATATCACCAACAACAATAGTCTTGATAACATCTCTATTATCAAAGAAAAAATATAGTGGCATATTCGGATGGTCTTCACTATCGGCTAAATAGCACCAAGTAGTCCCTTGTGTTTCTATATAATTTCTATCAGGATCACCATAAGCATATAATACATCATTTTTGTTCATGCCCACTCTTATCCCCAAATTAGTAGTGATATTATCTTCATTGCAGATTATCGCTCTAATTCTGCCATTTTCATTATATCCGCCATTTATATAATAAACCATTAATTCGCTATTATAAGTTACTTCATTTATATTAAAACCATTGCAATTTCGCACTGCCAAATTTGCTGTTGGTCTACCATATACATAAAAGCAAGAATCTATCTGTTGGTCAGGAGTAAGTCCTCCTATATTTAAATATGTATAAGGTATTCTAGCCTCTACATTTAATATATTACTAAAAATAATCCCCAAACAAATAACAATAGAACTCAATAAAAATCTCAAAACACTAACCTCTTTTATCTTCATTATATTTATTATATTAAATATTAACGTATATTTTCGATCAATTCACCTAGTCGCAATCTACTTCTAATATTTAATAAAGTTTCATCCAATTGGCGAATTTCTTCAATGCAAGCTTTTTCCTTTGCTGTTGTTTCTATAATTTTACTAATTCCGCCATTTTTTATCACTATGCGTTTATCTGCATTTAAAGCCAATAATGGATCATGCGTGGACATAATGACGATTTTTTCACTTTTAGCTAAGCATTTTATCGCTTTTTGTCTATCTATCCCTGCATTTTCAATTTCATCAATCAATACAATCGGTGAACTGCTGATACATGCCACATCCGCTATCATCAAAGCCCTTGATTGACCACCAGATAATTGAGTTACTTTCGTATCTAAAGTAAATTTTTCGCCAGCTAATTCATTTGCCATAGAAAAACATTTAGCGATTATAGCCTTTTCATTTTCTATTTCTTTGCCTAAACGAACTTTAGCATGCATAGTTAAAAAATCTTCTACAGTAATATCCATGATAAAATTCATATTTTGTGATAATTGAGCTACTAATTTTCCTTCTAAATTAAATCTAGCTTCATCATCTAAAATTTCATCATCAATTAAAATCTGTCGTTTTGTCGGTGTATCTTCTTGTGCTAAACATTCAATATCTGCAAGTAATCTACTTTTCCCAGAACCTGTTGGCCCTACAATACTTATTACTTGCCCTGCAAAAATCTCTACTTGGATATTTTCAGCTTCGCCCAATTTATTTTTGCCACCATTAATGGTTAATTTATGTACTTTTACTTCATCTTTATTTTCTAAATTTTGCATAGCTGAAAGATATTTTTTTAGTTCATCAGCAATATTGCCATCACGAATACCAACTTGCCATAAATCTTCTTCATCTATATCTTCAAAAGCCTTAGCAAAAGTCAAATCATCTGGCAAATTCCATAGACCTGTATTATCCAAATAATCTTTGATTTGAGGATACGCTTTTTTTATTTCTCCAATTGTATGAGTTTCTACAAATTCTTTAAAATCCATAATTTCCACCTAATCAATTAAATTCCATTTTCTTAGTCATGCCCAATTGATATTTTTCACCAATACGCATTTCATCTGTACAATATGAACATACAGCAGCTGGCGAAGTAAAACGCAATTTTTTTCCTTCTAATGTATCTATATCTTCAACTTTATTTATATATTTTTTCAACATAAATGCACCTTGACCAGTTATGCCATTGATAAAAATAACTTGTGCCTTAGGATTTGCTTGATAGACATTATACATAAATACTTCACGTTCAGCTTGAGAAATAATATCTCCTTTAGTGATGACTATTACATCTGCAAATTTCACCATTGGCCCAATTTTTCTCGGTGTATTAATCCCTGATAAGCAATCTATTACACCAATAGCCAATACATCTTGAATATATGGTGAACAGCGATTGCAAAGACCTGCACTTTCGGTAATCAAATAATCTAAATTTTGACTTTTTCCCCAAGCTACAGCTTCTTCAATATTGCTAATAAAAAAATGGTCTGGACAAAATTTTCCTGATAAACCAATCTGTATCGGTATATTCGCTTTTTCATACGGTTCTTTATCAAAAGTCGTCAAACAATCGAATTTAATGACGCCTGCTTTTTGTTTTTCTTTATGTAACACTTCTATTAATCGCAAAATTACAGAAGTTTTGCCCACAGATGGTGGCCCTGCTAAAGTTATTAATTTCACCAAAATCATCTCCATCATAAATTGCTAAATTTTATTATATAGCAATAAACTAAAAAAAAATAGGTTAAGCACTTTAGACTTTATTTTCATAAATCCATGCTCAACCTATTTTTAATTGTTTTATAAAACTCTATTTAAAATAATATTATATATTAACCAATTTCGCCTTCAAGTTCTGTACCGCGTACTCTTACTGGTCGATTATGTTCATCAACCATGACTACATCAGGTACTAAATTTTGAGCTTCTTCTTTTGTCATCATAGCATAAGCAATAATAATAACTGTATCGCCAACTTGTGCTTTACGTGCTGCTGCTCCATTTAAACAAATTACACCGCTACCACGTTTACCTGCAATTGTATAAGTTTCTAATCTAGCACCATTGTTATTATTTACTACTTGTACTCTTTCTCCTGGTAAAATACCTGCAAGCTCTAACAACTCTTCATCAATAGTGATGCTTCCCATATATTCTAAATTTGCTTGAGTTACTGTAGCACGATGAATTTTTCCATGAAACATATTATATAACATTATTATTTATCCTCCAAAATGACATTATCTATTAAACGAGTTGTACCAAATTTTACAGCTAAAGCTAATAATACTCTGCCTTCAATTTTATTTCCTACTGGTTTTAATCCTGGCAATTTATACATTTCTACATAATCAATTTGACTTGTTTTTTCAGACTGTATAGTATCTTTTACTAAATTTAATATAGCTTCTACATCTCTTTGACCATTAGTAAATGCTTCTTTTGCCAATTTTAAACTCTTAGATAAAATCAACGCAGATTTTCTTTCTTCTGTAGATAAATAAGTATTTCTTGAACTTTTTGCAAGTCCATCAGCTTCACGAACGATAGGCATAATGCGAAGTTCTACATTGAAAAATAAATCATCTACCATACGGCGTAAAACTTCTGTTTGCTGAGCATCTTTTAAGCCAAAATATGCTCTATCTGCTCGAGATAAATTAAATAATTTACTAACTACTGTAGTAACTCCACGGAAATGAATAGGTCTTGTTCTGCCACATAAAACTTTTGTGATATCACCTGTAACTTCTACCCATGTCATATCTTCATTAGGATATAAATCTTTATTTTTTGGTGCAAATACTACATCTGCTCCTGCATTTTGTGCCACTATGCAGTCATTTTCCAAAGTACGAGGATAAGCTTCATAATCTTCATTTGGTCCAAACTGAGTAGGATTTACAAACACACTGACGATTGTAATATCATTTTCTTTTGCTGAAGCATTAATAAGTGAAGCATGACCTTCATGCAATGCTCCCATAGTTGGTACCAAACCAATAGATTTGTTTTCCTTCTTAAAATTAGCGACTAATTCACGTAATTTAGCCACATCTTGACATAAAATCATTTTTTTCTTCTCCTTTAATGTTCTTATAACAAACAAAAAGAGACTATAATGAACTTACATAAAAGCACAAAAAAAGTACATCTCGACACGAAATGCACTTTCCCTATTGATTAAATATAATTGATTTGATTTCATAGCAAAAAAATCCATCAACTATATTTTATATTTAAAATTCTGCAAGTTCGTCTCGGTCATAGTGATCCAAGCGTCTTTTTTCTTTTTAAATTTTACCTTATTAAATTATTTTATTTAAAATTAAACAACTAAGATACAGTTCAAATTATTAATATATATTGATACTGTTCACTATTGTTTGTTACGAACCACATAATACCACAGAAAAAATTCAACTGCAAGTATTTAAACAAAAAAAGCTACTCATTATAATAATTATTGTAAAGTAGCTTTTTGTTATAGTTTTAATTATATTATCTGTCAAAATGGAGCTGATAACAGGATTTGAACCTGCGACCCATGTATTACGAATACATTGCTCTACCAACTGAGCTATATCAGCATCAATTTTCTTTTATGATAAAATATTTTAAATTTATTGTCAATATTTGCCTCATATAATTATACAAAATATCAAATCTAGCTTATAATATAATCAAATATAAAGTATTCACATTAGAAATACTACCATTAGTTTGGATTTGGAGGCTTTTTTATGGAATTAAATCAACTAGAATATTTTGTTGCTCTAGCCCATATAAAAAACTTTACTAAAGCAGCAAAATCTCTGAATGTGTCTCAGCCAGCACTTAGTCGTTCAATCAGTCGCTTAGAAAAAGATTTAAATATACCTCTTTTCATCAGAGATAGCCGTAAAGTAAATTTAACTCAATATGGTCAAACATTTTTAACTTATGCTGAACGTATCTTACAAGAATTAGAAACTGCCCGCCAAGATATAACTAATATGGCTGAACCAGATAGCGGAGTTGTAAATTTATCTTTTATGCACTCTTTAGGTGTATATCTTGTGCCAGAATTATTAAAAGAGTTTCGTAAAATCTATCCTAAAATACAGTTTCGCCTTAGTCAAAATCATTCTTTCTTATTATCAAAACAATTATTCAAAGGAGAGTCCGATTTATGCCTTTGCAGTTCTCCAATAAATTCTGAAGACATCGCTTGGGTTCCATTATTGACAGAAGAATTATTCATCATCGTTCCTTCAACTCATCCACTTGCTCATCGCAGTTCTATAAATATCACAGAAGTTGCTAGCGAACCATTTATTACTTTAAAACCAATGTATGGTTTACGCACTAAAACTGAACATATCTTTGAAGTAGCTTCTATTCGTCCTAAAATACGTTTTGAAGGTGATGAAATTGTTACTGTAGCTAGTTTAGTAGCAGCTAATTTAGGTGTTTCACTCGTGCCTAAAATTCCTGGAATGGAACATCTCGATATAAAATTTATTTCTGTAGATAATCCTAAATGCACTCGTGATATCGGTCTTGCATGGTATGCTAATAAACCACTTTCTCTTGCTGCCCATCGTTTTCAAAATTTCATAATTGATAAATTTAACCATGAATAATCATAAATATACTTAAATATCCTTGCAGTTTTAGATTTTGAATGATATGCTAAGTTATTGTAAGTGTAAAATTACTTACAATATTAATATATAAAATGGAGGAGCACCTAATTGAAAGCAGTTATTTTTGATATGGACGGAGTCATAATCGATAGTGAATCCATTCATGCTGATATGAAAATACGCACTTTAACACATTTTGGTATCCCTTGTAGTATGGAAGATTGTGTAGCCTATGTTGGTCGTTCTGCCAAAGCATTTTTTACAGATTTTGCCAAATTTGCTACAACTCCCGTTTCTATTCAAGAAATGGTCGATTATAAACATCGCATTTATTTAGAATATATTCAAGAAAGTAATTCCATCTATCCTATTGATGGCGTTTTAGATTTACTTTATCAATTACACAGCGAAGGTATTCCTGTAGCTTTAGCTTCTTCTGCTGATAGAAAAGTTATCAATGCAGTTTTAACAAAATTCGGCTTAATGGATTGTTTTGAATATATTTTAAGTGGTGCAGAACTTCCTGCTAGCAAGCCAAATCCTGCAATTTATCAGTTAACAGCTAAAGCTTTAGGCTTTACACCAGCTGATTGCGTAGTAATTGAAGATGCTACTGCTGGTATTATGGCAGCTAAAGATGCTGGCGCTTATTGTATCGCTTATGATAATCCAAATTCTGGTCCACAAGATTTATCTCGTGCTGATAAAATCGTTTCTTCATTATCTGATATAGTTGTTTCTGATATTCTTCAAAATTAATTTTGTTGAGGTTTTATTATGGAAAAATTTAAATTTTACTGTCCTACAGAAATTATTTTTGGCAAAGATAGTGAATTATCCACTGCTTCATTAATCAAAAAATACAATGGTCATAATGTATTAATAGTATACGGCGGTGGCTCAGTAAAACGTTCTGGACTACTTGATAAAATTTGTCAACAATTATCCAACGATAATTTATCTTATATGACCTTAGGTGGCGTTCAACCAAATCCTGTTGTTCGCTTTGTAAATGATGCTGTAAAAAAAGCATATCAAGCTAATATTGATTTTGTCTTAGCTATCGGTGGCGGTTCTGTCATCGATACAGCTAAAGCCATTGCACATGGCCTGAAATATCCACAAAATGATATTTGGGATATTTGGACAAAAAAAATAACCTTGACTAATACTACTCCTATGGGTAGCATTGTTACTTTAGCTGCTGCCGGTAGTGAAACAAGTGATTCTGCTGTTTTAACTAACGAACAAACAGGGCAAAAACGTGGTCTTAGTACGCCATTTAATCGTCCATGTTTTGCTATTATGAACCCTCAATTAACTTACAGTGCCCCAAATTATCAAAAAGCCTGTGGTATTGCCGATATTTTAATGCATACATTAGAACGTTATTTTGCCAAAGAACAAAATAATTATCTTACAGATTATATAGCTGAAGGTCTTTTAAAAGATGTCATCACGCAAGCGCCAATCATGATAAATGAGCCTACAAATTATATTGCTCATAGTGAAATTATGTATGCTGGTTCTTTATCCCACAATGATATAACAGGTCTTGGTCGCACTAAAGATTTTAGTGTACATAAATTTGGTCATGAATTAAGTGCTAAATATAACGCTACTCATGGAGCCTCATTGACTGCTATCTGGTCATCATGGGCTAGATATATCTATCAAAAAGATGTTCAGCGTTTTTGTCATCTAGGAAAAATCTTATTTAATATTGATACATTAAATAAAACTGATGAAACTATTGCCCTTGAAACTATCAAACATTTTGAAGACTTCTTCACTAGTTTAAACTTACCTATAAATATCAGCCAATTAGTAGGAAAAACATTAACTGATGAAGAATTGACTTATCTCACTTCAATGTGTACAGATAATAATACAAAAACCATTGGCAATTTTTCACCATTAAATTATCAAGACGTCTATGCTATTTTTAAATTAGCAAATCATTAAGTAAAAGGTGTTTTTTTATGGATATGCAAAATTGTACACTTTGCCCTCGTTTATGCCATGTTGACCGCACTAAAAATTATGGTGTCTGTCATGCTAGTGATAAAGTGGAAATTGCTCTCGTATCCTTACATCAATGGGAAGAACCGTGCCTATCCGGAACAAATGGAGCAGGCACGGTTTTTTTCTCTCATTGTAATATGAGATGTATCTTCTGCCAAAATCACGAAATCAGCACTGAAGGTAAAGGATTTCCTGTAACTATTGAACGTTTAGCTCAAATTTTTTTAGAACAACAAGCTCGTAATGCCCACTGTTTAGAATTAGTAACACCAACTCATTACGTTTTACAAATAATTGAAGCTCTAAAATTAGCAAAAAAACAAGGTCTATCTATTCCTGTAGTCTATAATACAAGTGGCTATGAACGAGTTGAAGTTTTAGAAATGCTCAAAGACTATATTGATATATTCTTACCTGATTTTAAATACTACTCACCAGATACAGCCAAAGAATTTTCCCATGCTCCTGATTATCCTCAAGTAGTCAAAGAAGCCATTGATAAAATGTTTGAACTTGTAGGTAAACCACAATTTAAAGATAATATCATGCAAAAAGGCGTCATCATTCGCCATTTAATCTTGCCATGGTATTATAAAGAAAGTACGAAAATCGTAAAATATATCTGGGAAAAATATCATGATGATGTTTATCTTAGCCTTATGAACCAATATACGCCTATGTATAAAGCACTTACACACCCTAAACTAAAACGTAAATTGACGACTTTTGAATATGATAAAGTTGTAGATTATGCACTTGATTTAGGCTTTAAAAATTGCTATATCCAACAAGGCAAAACAGCTACGACTAAATTTGTACCTCATTTTGATGGCACTAATGTATATTAATTTATTATCTTAAAGGAGATTTGTTATGCGTAGATTTAAACAAGCTTTACCTTCATCAGAAAATATAGCTATTCTAAAACAAAAAACTCATGGTATTTTAGCACTTTGCGATGAAAAATCTTTTCCTTATACCGTTCCTTTAAACTATGTATATCTCAATGACAAAATCTATTTTCACTGTGCCAATGTAGGTCGCAAATTAGATATTGTCCGTCAAAATAATAAAGCTTCTTTTTGTGTTATAAATCAAGATACTGTCATTCCGGAAAAATTCACTACGGCTTATTCTAGTGTCATAGTTTTTGGCACTATTAAAGAAATCACAGCTGAAAATGATAAACAAATAATCCTAGAAGAATTTATCCGTAAATTTTCTGCTGATTATTTTACAGAAGGACTAGAAGAAATAACAACCTACATCAAACGCACTTGCATTTTAGAATTAAGCATTGAAGAAATAACAGGAAAAGAAGGACTTGAATTACAAAAACTAAGACATAAATAAAAAACAAAAGCTGTAGTTTAAAAACTACAGCTTTTATCTTGTACAGGATTATAAAAAGGGGTTTTGGTATTTTGAGGTTTTTATTTTAAATAAGCATCTATTAAAGCTCTAAATTTATCTTTAGAGAAGAAGCCAGATTCACGATGAATAATTTCGCCATCTTTTACGAATAATAAAGTAGGTACTACCATTACTTCATATTCTTCAGCAAGTTTTACATTTTCATCAATATCTATTTTTAAAATATCAAAATCATATTCTGGAGCTACTTTTTCAAGTACAGCACCCAACATTTTACAAGGGCCACACCATGTAGCGAAGAAATCTACTACAAAAGTCCCTTTATTTTCTAATAATTTATTAAAAGCATTTGCATCTGCATGTACTAACATTATTTTTGCCTCCAAACTGAATAATTCTATAAGTTATCTCACTTGATGATTTTATTATAAATGATTTTCAATCATAGTTCAGTGACTTCATCACAAAAACTAACAAATAATTATTATTTTTTACAAATATTTTATCACAATAATTTATAATACTAATTTTCTTATAAAACTATTAAAACAATATATTATCATACAACTTATAAGATGAAATAAACATGTACATATAATAAAAATCTTCTTTGAATAAAAAAATTATTTATTAAAATTTAACAAAATCCCTTTTATTTCTTAGAATATTGATATATAATAGATTTTGTTATGAAAGTCGTTATAAATTATTAAAAAAATTGAAATAATTTATAATATACTATATAATATAGATAAATCAAATATTTATCATACAACTTTGCAAAAATCTTAATAAATATTAATATATGTGCGGAGGTTCTATAATATGCAAACAAATGAAATGATTAAATCTAATATTGAACAGGGTTTAACTACTCTTGGTATTGAATTTGGTTCCACTCGTATTAAAGCAGTATTAATTAATACTGACCACGAACCAATTGCTGTTGGTGCTTATGACTGGGAAAACAGTCTTATCGATGGCATTTGGACTTATAGCGAAGAAGAAATCTGGGCTGGTCTTCAAGGTTGTTATAAAAATTTAGTTGAAGAAGTAAAAGCAAAATATGGCGTTACTATCACTAAATTAGCTGGTCTTGGTTTCAGTGCAATGATGCATGGCTATCTTGCTTTTGACGAAAAAGATACTTTACTTGTACCATTCCGCACTTGGAGAAACAATATCACAGGTCAAGCTTCTCATGAATTAATTAAATTATTCAATTACAATGTTCCTCAAAGATTTAGCATTGCTCATCTTTATCAGGCAATTTTAAACAATGAAGAACATGTAGATAAAATTAAATTCTTCACTACATTAGCTGGTTTTGTTCATTGGAAATTATCTGGTGAAAAAGTACTCGGTATCGGTGATGCTTCTGGTATGTTCCCAATCGATATCAATACTAAAGATTACAATGAAAAAATGCTTGCTGATTTCGATGCACATATCGTTGATAAAAATTATCCATGGTCTATCCGTGAAATTTTACCAAAAGTTTTAGTTGCTGGTGAAAATGCAGGCTATTTAACTGCTGAAGGTGCAAAACTTCTCGATCCAACAGGAACACTCCAAGCTGGTACTCCTATGTGCCCACCAGAAGGTGATGCTGGTACTGGTATGGTAGCTACAAATACAGTTACAAAACGTACAGGTAATGTATCTGCTGGTACTTCTGTATTCGCTATGATTGTTCTTGAACGTGATTTATCCAAAGTTTATGAAGAACTTGATATGGTTACTACTCCTGCTGGTGATTTAGTAGCTATGGCTCATTCCAATAACTGTACAACAGATTTAAATAGCTGGATTAGCCTCTTCCATGAATGCCTCACTAGCTTTGGCGTAAAAGTAGATGCTAATGAATTATTCTCCACATTATATAATAAAGCTTTAGAAGGCGATGCTGACTGCGGTGGCTTACTTGCTTATTGCTATCATTCTGGTGAACATATCACAGGCTTTACTGAAGGTCGTCCATTATTTGTTCGTAAATCCGACAGCAAATTCAATTTAGCAAACTTCATTCGTGTACATCTTTCTACAGCTCTTGGCGCTATGAAAACTGGCTTAGATATTTTAACAAAAGAAGAAAATGTTACTATCGAACAAATTTTAGGTCATGGTGGCTTATTTAAAACTAAAGGCGTAGGTCAAACAATCATGGCTAATGCTATCGGCGCTCCTGTAACAGTTATGGAAACAGCAGGCGAAGGCGGTGCGTGGGGTATTGCACTCTTAGCTGATTATATGAATAATAAAGAAAACTTATCTCTTGATGAATATTTAAGCACTAAAGTATTCAAAAATAGCGTTGCCGAAACTATTGCTCCAACAAAAGAAGGTATCGAAGGTTTTGAAACATTCATGACTAGATATCGCAACGGTCTTGCTATTGAACAATCTGCTATTGATAATTTAAAATAAAAAATCTCTTCTAAAAAGACAAGTCATTTGGCTTGTCTTTTTATTTTGTACTTTAATATATTTTTTTATTCATTAGCTAAAAATATTGTAAACAAAAAAAATATTTTATATAATATACAAGTATTTTTTCTAAGAGCCTTTTTTATTTATCATTCATATTTCTTAGAAAATAAATTTTACATAAAGGAGTTTTGGATATGAACTTATCTGTAAAAATTTTCATCTCTTTAATCTTATCCGTAATTGTTGGTCTTATCCTTGGCGAAGAAAATTTACCATGGCTCAAAGCTTATCTTGCGCCATTTGGTACAATGTTCATCAATTTAATCAAAATGATTATTGTACCTGTAGTATTAGCATCTTTAGTTTGTGGTGTTGCTAGTCTAGGCGATACAAAAAAACTTGGTCGCATTGGTATCAAAGTTATTTTGTTATATTTAGTAACAACTGCTGTTGCTCTTATCATTGCCCTTGGTTTAGCTTCTGTTTTACAACCTGGTTTAGGTATGGATTTAGTAGCTGAAAAAGCTCCTGATATTAAAGAAGCTCCTGGTTTTATGGACGTTTTAGTTGGTATGATACCATCTAATCCTATCATGACTATGGCAAAAGCTGATATGCTTCCTCTCATTGTGTTTGCATTAGCTATTGGTATTGGTATCACTGCTGTAGGCAAAAAAGGTCAGCCACTTCTCACATTCTTTGATTCCTTAGCAGAAGTAAGTTATAAATTAATCTCCATGATTATGAATCTTGCACCTTATGGTGTATTTGCTCTTTTAGTACCAGTAGTTGCTGCTAATGGTCCAAAAGTTTTATTACCACTTTTATCCGTTATCGTTACTGTTTATATCGGTTGTATCATTCATACACTTGTTGTATACTCTTCCATCGTTTCTACACTTGGTAAAATGAGTCCTTTGAAATTCTTTAAAGGTATGACAGAAACAATGCTCTTAGGTTTCACAACTTGTAGCTCCGCTGCTGCACTTCCTGTAAATATGAAAAACTGTACAGAAAATCTTGGCGCTAATAAATCCATTGCTAGCTTCGTACTTCCTTTAGGCGCAACTATCAATATGGACGGAACAGCTATTTATCAAGGTGTTTGTGCTATCTTTATCGCTAATGTTTATGGTATCGATTTAACAGCAGGTCAAATGCTTATGATCGTCTTAACTGGTACACTTGCTTCTGTAGGTACTGCTGGTGTTCCAGGTGCTGGTGTTATCATGCTTGCACTCGTATTACAGACTGTAGGTCTTCCTATGGAAGGTCTTGCACTCGTTGCTGGTATTGACCGTGTATTAGATATGATCCGTACTTGTCTTAATATTACAGGTGATGCTGCTGTAACTATCGCAGTAAGCCAAACAGAACGAAATAATAATTAAATCTACTAAAATAAAGACACTAGAAATAATCTAGTGTCTTTTATTATGCCCTAAAATTCATTTTAATATACTGTAGATATTACTTTTCCTAGACTATCAGCCAAATCTTCTAAGTCTTCAAGATTTTCTTCTGATGCTAAAAATAAAGTGAAAATATCTGGACTTAAATCTATCATACCAATGCAAATATCTTCATCAAACCATTTACTATCAAGATATTTACACCAATTTATAATATTTTCATCATCAATAAAGTCCATTTCTTCATTATAATAATCGTACTCATCATCTTCATTATAGTCATATTTATCTATTTCATAATCTTCTTCTTCAAACTTACTATCCAAAGCTAGATTATATTCTTTAAAAGTTCGCAAACTTTTCAGGCTCCAACCAAAATCAGTAATACTACAATCTTCTTGTATTTGCATTACATAATTATTTCTGACTAAAATATTCACTGTAACTAGCCATTGCAAATCTTCTACAGAATCATATTTTATACTGATATTACGCTCTTCAAACTCTTCTAAATGCTCTTGTGCATATGCTTCTATATTATCGATACTCTCTTCTATTTCCGCTAATACATCATCGTCATTACCGCTTATAATTCGCGCTATCTCTAATAAAGTTTTTGCCTTTTCCATTTGTATCCCTCTTTTTCTATTTAATTACTAATTTATTAATTCACTATATAAATAAAAAAATCCTGTTAATTTAAAAAACATTTTAGCTATGATATAATATATATTAACTAATATTTATTTTTAATTAATTTAAATTATAGGAGTGATTTTTATTTTATATATAGGTAACCATTTATCTTCTTCAAAAGGTTTTTTACAAATGGGTAAAGAAGCTTTAAGTTTAAATGCTAATACATTTTCTTTTTTTACTAGAAATCCTCGTGGTAGCAAAGCCAAAGATATAGACGATAATGATGTTCAACAATTTTTAGCACTAGCCAAACAATATAAATTCCATAAATTAGTAGCTCATGCACCTTATACATTAAATCCATGTTCCAATCGCGAAGAAGTACGCGAATTTGCTCGCCAAACAATTGCTGACGATTTACTTCGCATGGAAAAGTTGCCTCATAATTATTATAATTTCCACCCAGGAAATCATTTAGGGCAAGGCATAGATTTTGCCACCAAAGCTATCAGTGATTGCTTAAATGAAGTGATGTGGCCTGAGCAACAGACTACTGTTTTATTAGAAACTATGGCAGGAAAGGGCACTGAAGTTGGCAAAACTTTTGCTGAACTCCAAGCAATTATCGAGCGTATTAATTTACAAGATAAAATAGGTGTATGCTTTGATACTTGTCATATTTGGGACGGCGGTTATGATATTGTAAATAATTTAGATGATGTCCTAGCCGATTTTGATAAAATAATCGGTCTTGATAAATTAAAAGCTATACATTTAAATGACAGTAAAAATGACTTAAACACTCATAAAGACCGCCATGAAAAAATCGGTCAAGGTAAAATAGGTCTTGATGCTATCATAAAAATTATAAACCACCCACAATTGAAACATTTGCCATTTATTTTAGAAACACCAAATGACCATGATGGATATGCTCAAGAAATAGCTTTATTGCGCGCTAATTTCAATTAAATATAAATAAAAAAAGTATCTTTTTCTAACTGAAATATAAGTCAGAAAAAGATACTTTTTATTTTACTTATTTATCTTGTTTGCCAATGAGCTAATGCTCCTGTAAACTCATTCAATTTAAATGAATTTGCTACAGCTCTATCAATGAAATTTTGAGCATTTTCAAAAGCTTGATGGATATCTAAACCTTTAGCAAGTCCTGCTGTTATTGCTGCAGAGAAAGTGCAACCAGCACCGCTATTATAGATATTTTTCATCTTAGCTTTTTTCTGGATAGTAAATTCTTTACCATCAAATAACACATCTACCATATAATCGCCATCTACGCGACTACCAGATTTTATAATGACATTTTTCGCACCGAGTTTATTGATTTTTACACAAGCTTCTTTAATATCTTCTACAGTTTCCACTTTTTCCATACCTGCAAGATAAGCGGACTCTACTGTATTTGGTGTTATTACATCAGCTTTTTTCACCAATAAAGATTTTATTGCTTCGGCTGCTTCTGGTACCATGATAGCATCGATGCCTTTACAAACCATTACAGGATCGATTACTACATTTTTAAAATTATATTTATCTATGGATTTTGCTACTAATTCTACAAGAGCAGCTGAACCTAACATACCTGTTTTCATGGCATTAATGCCAATACCTTCGCCAACAGTTGCAATCTGACGTTCAATAGTAGGCAAATCTATAGGAAAGATATCATGAGCCCAATCTTTTGGATTTTGTGCCACAATTACAGTTAGTGCCACCATTCCATAAACGCCCATCTCTTCAAAAGTCTTTAAATCGGCTTCCATGCCAGCTCCACCAGAAGTATCAGAACCTGCTATAGTCAATGCTTTATAATTCTCTAATGCCATATTATCACCTTTATCTAATAGAATAAAAAATTTATTTAAAATTATAGATATCTATTAGTTAAAAGTCAATTAAAATACGAAAAAAGTCAATATTGTATCGATACAATATTTTATTTAAATTTCAATCCTTTGACTACAATATCCACATCATGCACAAACATACCTGTCATATATTCTACGACTTCTTTTATTTTCTTTTGTATGCCTTGTATCATTGTTGGAATATGACTTCCATAATTTAAAACTACTTCAAAAGAAACTTTTATACCTTTATCTTCACCTTTTTCCCAAACATGGTCAACATGTATATGTGAAGCTTTAAAATCAAAATCTTTATCCTTAGCAATATGCTTAATAATGGATAAAATTGCAGCATCATCTATGATAAGTCTTCCATAATAACTAAAAATTGGTCGTACTATGGATTTTTCACCTAAACGACGGCGTTTTGTACTTGATTTTTTAAAAAATGATTGTATTGGGTCTATCAAATAACCTGAAAAATGTGGTTTTAACTCAATAGTTGGTACAGGAATGATATGTTTACCTTCACGATTGCGATAAAATTGAGCTTTTGCCATTTCTGCTTTTGTAGCAATATCTGCTATATTGATAATTTTGCTAATTGGTGGCAAATTCAAAGCTTTGTCAATGCGATGCACCATATTTTCAGAAGTGCCTAAAATCAAAATTCTATTTGGCTGTTCTTTTTCTATAGCATTTCTCACTTCTTCGGCATGTCCAGGCACTACAAAAACAGCTCGTCTTATCGCCATGATTTTACTTGCTTCTCTTTTCGCAGAATGACCTGCTATGATTTTATTGTCTTTTATCAAAATCCCATCATCTATAATGGCATCAGCTTTATTTTGTCTTGCTACCATTAATGCTCTATGGGATTTTCCTGTTCCACTTGGTCCTACTAACGCAATAACATCCATATCTTATGCTCCTTTTTATCAATATTAAGCTACTTAATTAACATATTTTTAGAATTTTTCGTTTTTTATCAACAATATATTTTAAAAATACAGTTATTATTTCATATTATATATAATTATAATGGTTATTGTCCTTAAACGCAAAGTATGTCTAAAGCTCAATAAATAAATTACTAAACCTTAGACATACCCTGTCTTAAAATTCAACTTAACCTAAAAAGTAATTAGCAAATATGAATAATTTAGTCTATGTACTCATACGACTTCATCTTGATTCAATGATCAATTTTATTGCAGTTCTTTCTTCGCCATCGATTTCTATATCAGCAAAAGCTGGTACACAAACTAAATCAATGCCACTAGGTGCCACAAAGCCACGTGCTATAGCTACTGCTTTTACTGCTTGATTTAATGCTCCTGCACCTACTGCTTGTAATTCTGCTGTTCCTTTTTCTCTTAATACTCCTGCTAAAGCTCCTGCTACAGAATTTGGATTGGATTTTGTTGATACTCTTAATACTTCCATAATGTACACCCCTTAACGATTAGGAATTATTATATAAGTTCGCCAAACAAGTTCCAAAATCCTTTTTTTATAACTGTATACTTGTATATTCTTTATTCTTCGTTAAATAGTATTCTTTCAAAGGATTTCACGCTATTATCTTCTGCTAATTCTAAAACAACAGCAGAAAAAATATTTGGACCTTCTGCCATTTCAAAACGCACTGGTCTACATGTGATGAATTTATCTATTGCATTATTTACATTTATACCAAGGCTTGAATTATAAGGTCCTACCATACCTAAATCACTGATATAAGCTGTTCCTTTAGGTAAAATTCTATTATCAGCTGTCTGCACATGAGTATGAGTTCCAACGACACAAGTTACTTTACCATCGAGATAAAATCCCATAGCTATTTTTTCTGATGTAGCTTCTGCATGTATATCTACTAATATAATATCGCACTGATTTTTAATTTCTTTTAAAATTTCATCGACCTTTTGGAATGGACAGTCCATTGGTGGCATAAATGTTCTACCAGATACATTGATTACACCGATATTTTTAGCTTTAAATGGATAGATACAATATCCTTTACCTGGTGCTCCTTCTGGATAATTGGCAGGTCTTATCAAAAATGGTTCATCATCTATAAAAGATACAATTTCTTTTTGATCCCAAATATGATTACCTGAAGTTACTATATCTGCTCCAGCTCGATAAATTTCATCTAAAGTTTTGCGACTGATACCTCTACCACCTGCAATATTTTCGCCGTTAACTACAACTACATCTATATTATGTTCTTTTTTCAATTCTGGAACATATTTTCTAAATGCTTCTCTACCTGGTCTACCACATACATCACCAACAATTAAAAATTTCAAAATAAATTCTCCTCTTATTTTATTCTTCACAAAATCTATAATTATTTATTAAACACAATCACTCTACCAGCTTCGCGAATACCTATCATTTTTTCTACTACTGGATTAATTTTCAAACTCGCAAACATCGTATCTATTAAATCCATTTGCGCTAACATTGTACTATCTATCATAGGAATTTTATCAGTATCCATAATCAGTAATTCGCCAAATTCTTCATTAATTAAAGTATTTATTAAGCGAAGTTCTCCATGAGAAAAAGTTTTCATATCTCTTTTTATCGTTATAAAAGTAGCTTTTTCTTCTATATTTATTTTTACTTCATCACATTCCACTTGCGTTTTTTCTAAATAATGATAGGACTTTAAACATTCTTCTAATAAAGTTCGTGTTTTTTCTATTTCTTCATCAGTCAATATCTTTTGGATAATATAATTTATATATATTTTTTCATCTGGTTCTATAGATATTTTGCTAATCTCTGGATAATAAATTAATACTGATGTCAATAAATTAACACAATCCATATTAGGTTTTTTCTCATCTTTAGTCTTAGTAATTTGCATTATTGTAACCTCACTGCAAAATCAAATAATATTAATCACAAACTCATTTTATATCTATTTATTCAATTTATCCAAAAAGAGATTTAATGCAAAAAAAGTAGTTATCAATATTAATAACTACTTTCCTGCTTCTACTTTATGTCAAAAGAAATTATTATCTTTATTTTGCATAATCAACTACACGAGTTTCTCTAATTACAGTTACTTTTATCTGTCCTGGATATTCAAGTTCAGCTTCAATTTTCTTAGTGATATCATGAGCCAAAGCAACAGTTGAGATATCATCCATTTTTTCTGGTTTAACCATAATGCGAATTTCTCTACCTGCTTGAATAGCAAATGAACGGTCAACACCTTCAAAGGATTCTGCTATTTCTTCAAGACGTTTTAAACGTTTCAAATAAGATTCTAAACTTTCACGTCTAGCACCTGGACGTGCGGCTGATACAGCATCAGCTGCTGCAACGAGTACAGCTTCCACAGTTTTTGCTTCTTCATCACCATGATGAGCAGCTATAGCATTTACAACATCAGCAGATTCACGATATTTTTTCGCTAAATCTGCACCGATAGTAACATGTGGACCTTCAACTTCATGGTCAATAGCTTTACCTATGTCATGTAATAAACCGCCACGTTTAGCAAGATTTACATCAACACCTAATTCAGCAGCCATTACACCTGCTAAATGAGATACTTCTACAGAATGATTTAATACATTTTGACCATAACTTGTACGATATTTTAATCTACCTAATAATTTTACAATTTCTGGATGTAATCCATGTACACCAGTTTCAAAGCAAGCTTGTTCTCCTGCTTCTTTAATGCGTTGGTCTACTTCTTTACGAGCTTTTTCTACCATCTCTTCAATGCGAGCTGGGTGAATACGCCCATCTGTAATGAGTTTTTCCAAAGCAATACGTGCAATTTCACGACGAACAGGATCAAAACCAGATAAAATTACAGCTTCTGGTGTATCATCAATAATTAAATCAATGCCTGTCATTGTTTCTAAAGCACGAATATTTCTACCTTCACGACCAATGATGCGACCTTTCATCTCATCATTTGGCAATGCTACTACAGAAACAGTAGTTTCTGCTACATGGTCAGCAGCACATCTTTGAATAGCCAAAGAAATGATATTTCTAGCACGTTTTTCTGCTTCTTCTTTTGCTTGCTGTTCATATTCTTTAATCATTACAGCTTTATCATGTTTGATTTCGATTTCAGCATCTGCAAGTAACATACTGCGTGCATCTTCTGTAGTAAGTCCAGAAATACGTTCTAATTCTTCTAACTGTTTTGCATGAAGTGCTTCTATTTTTGCTTGAGATTTATCAATCTCAGCTTCTTTACGATTTAAAACTTCTTCTTTTTTCTCTAAAGAATCAATTTTTCTATCTAAATTTTCTTCTTTTTGTACCAAACGACGTTCTTGACGGGAAAGTTCATTTCTACGGTCTTTTGTATCGCGGTCTAACTCTTGACGCATTCTATGTATTTCTTCTTTTGCTTCAAGAGTTGCTTCTTTTTTCTTAGTTTCAATCTGTTTTTCGGCTTCTGTAACAATTCTTCTTGCTTCAGCTTCAGCAGAGCCAATTTGTGATTCTGCACTGCGTTTTCTCATCCAATAGCCCGCACCTAAGCCTACAACTAGTGCAAGTATTATCGCTAATAATAATTCAACGATAATCTCCACCCCCCTTTACGTTAAATTTTTCTAAATATTCTTTACAAATTCATATAGCTGACGTAACCATATAGAAGTATTGTAAAGGTTTTTAGAAACAGTGTCAAGATTACTTACCTATTAATGACACATTAACATTCCTAAAAGAAAGCCATCACTATATCTTTAGTAATGGCTTTCTTTTCACTTTATCTTATTTGCTTTTTTACTGTATCAAATTAGAGTTTTATCATCAATTCCATAACAATTTCATCCAATTTGGATATTCTTTTTCTAAATGAACTGTAATTGCATTTAATAAATCCATTACTAATTCACCATCTAAATCATCATTTTTATTAGGAATATACATATCTAAATATAACGCATTATCTGCACCTAAATAATATTTTACTGCTTTATAATTTATATTCATCTCATTTACACAACGAATGAATTCATCTTTATTTTTCATATATTCAATATCTGGTATTACCTGCACGCGTAAAATAACATAAATACTTTCATCCATCACGATTACAGCAGGCAATTTTTGACCAAATACTTTTACATATGTATGAAAAGTAACTCGTGCATTTTCTTCTTCATTATTATTTATACTTTCTTCTACTTTGAAATTTGTAATATTATTTTCTGCTATATAAGCTTTAAATTTTTCTGCTTTTAAATTCATTTTGCACCATTCCTTCATTAAAATATATTTTTATCGTCAATATAAAAATAAAAACGCATCTCTGATAAATTATAAAACATATATTATCTTGATTATGTTATATATATATATTATCATTATTTTATAATTTTATATATTCCTTTTTAGTCTTTCGATAAATTTTATGATTATGTTTTTCATAATCTCTGGAGTGATTAAGATGAAAACTGATAATATGGATATTACAATTGATGATATTATCAATACCGTAAAAAGTTACAATCCACAAGCTAATTTTGATTTAATTACTAAAGCTTATAATCTTGCTTATGAGGCACATGCTGACCAAAAACGTATTTCAGGTGAAATGTATATCACACACCCATTACATGTTGCTATGATTTTAACTGATTTACATATCGACGATGTTACTATTGCTGCTGCCTTATTGCATGACGTTGTGGAAGATACAATCTATACCATTGAACAAATGAAAGAACTCTTTGGCGAAGAAGTTGCTATGCTCATTGACGGCGTAACTAAACTCAGCAAAATGAAATATAAATCCAAAGAGGACCAACAGCTCGAAACATATCGCAAAATGTTTTTAGCTATGGCTAAAGATATTCGTGTAATCATGATAAAATTAGCTGACCGCTTGCATAATATGCGTACCTTAAAATATATGCGTGAGGAAAAACAAAAACGCATTGCTAAAGAAACGCTAGAAGTTTATGCACCACTTGCTAATCGCCTTGGTATTTCCAATATCAAATGGGAACTTGAAGATTTATGTTTGCGTTATCTTGAACCTGAAACTTATTATGATTTAGTAGATAAAGTAAACCAAAAACGTGAAGAACGTCAAGGTTTTATCAATGATGCTGTGGCAAAAATCCAACAAGAATTTGATAAAATTCATTTAAAAGGTGAAATCAAAGGTAGAGCAAAACATTTCTACAGTATCTACCGCAAAATGAAAAAAAGCAATAAAGATATCTCCGATATTTTCGATTTACTCGCTGTGCGTGTATTAGTGCAGACTATCCCTGATTGCTACACTGTACTTGGTATTATTCACGCTATGTGGAAACCACTACCAGGTAGATTTAAAGATTATATCGCTGTGCCAAAAACTAACGGCTACCAATCTTTGCATACTACTGTAATCACAGATAATGGTCTTCCACTTGAAATTCAAATTCGTACTTTTGCCATGCATGCTATTTCTGAATATGGTATTGCTGCTCACTGGAAATATAAAGAAGCTGGCAATAAAAGCATAGGAGCCAATAGCGAATACGATAAAAAACTTTCATGGCTTCGCCAAATGATTACACTTCAAGATGAATTTTCCGACCCACGCGAATATTTTGAAGCACTCAAAATTGATATTTTCTCCGATGAAGTATTCGTATATACTCCTCGCGGTGATGTTATCAATTTACCAAAAGGCTCAAACCCTATAGATTTTGCTTATCACATTCATACAGATATCGGCAATCACTGTGTAGGTGCTAAAGTAAATGGCAAAATTGTTCCACTTGAATATACTTTGCAAAACGGTGATATCGTTTCTGTAATTACCAATAAACAAAATAATGGTCCAAGTCCGGATTGGTTAAATATTGTAGCCTCTTCACAGACAAGAACAAAAATCCGCCAATGGTTCAAAAAACAACGCCGTGAAGAGAATATCGCTCGCGGTCTTGAATTATTAGAAAATGAAGCTAAACATTTAGGCTACAATTTTAAAGATTTAGCGAAAAATGATAGACTTTTACAAGTAGCTCAAAAATTAAATATCCAAAATACTGATGATATGTTTGCTTCTATCGGTTTTGGTGGTATCACTGTAAATAGCATTATGAGTAAACTCATTGCTTTTTATAAAAAAGACCTACAGGAAATCACCCCTCCGGATATTTCACAAATGCTTGAAAAAATCAAGCCTAAAACACCTAAGAAAAAAGCAAGTCATGGTATTTTAGTCGAAGGTGAAGATGGTTTCCTTGTGCATTTAGCAAAATGTTGTAATCCTATCCCAGGCGACCAAATAATCGGTTATATAACTCGTGGTCGCGGTGTATCTGTTCATCGTGCCGATTGTCCAAATGTATTGCGTGAAGGCAATGATATGATGCGCGTCATTGATGTAAATTGGGATATCAGCACAGACCAATCTTATCCTGTAACTATTGAAGTTGGTTGCTACGATAGACAAGGTATCTTAACTGAAATTATCGCTAGAATTTCTGATGCGAAAATAAATATTGAAAATATTTCCTCTCGCAGTATTCCTAGCAATAAAACTGCTGTCATGACTATTACTTTCCATACAAAAAATTTAGCTCGTGCAGAACAATTAATGAATACACTCCGCCGTCTCAAAGATGTTTACAGCGTTCGTCGTAATTTGAGTAGTTCTGCTAAAGAAAAATAAACTAATAAAAATTACAAAGGAGCATTATCATGAAAATAAAAGCCTTAGTAGTTGGCCCAATCATGGAAAATTGCTATATTTTATATGATGAACAAACTTTAGAAGGCATAATCGTCGACCCAGGCGATGAAGCTACAAGTATTTTAAATGTAGTCGATAATTTAAAACTTCATATTAAATATATTGTAAATACACATGGTCATGCTGACCATATTGGCGCTAATAAAGAATTAGGTTTAGCTCTAAAAGCAAAATTGGCTATTCATGCTGATGATGCTTGTATGCTCACTGACCCACATCTCAATCTTTCTGAAAATGGCTATATGGGTAGACCTATAATTTCTCAACCTGCCGATATAATCTTACATGAAGGCGATATTATTTCTTTTGGCAATTGCAATCTAAAAGTAATCCATACTCCAGGGCATACACCTGGTGGAATTTGCCTTGTTGGTGAAGGCGTTGTTATGAGTGGCGACTCTTTATTTGCTGGCTCTATTGGTAGAACTGATTTTCCTACTGGCTCTATGACTGATTTAATTTCCAATTTAAAAGCAAAAATCTTGACTTTAGATGAAAATTTAACTGTTTTTCCTGGTCATGGTGGAGCAACTACTATTGCCTATGAAAAACAAATCAATCCTTATTTAGGTTAAATGAAAATGATACATGATTTTTCACCTGAAATATTAGATTTAAATACTATTGATGAAGCGCGTCAAGCTATGCAAGATATCCACTGCACTGATGCTGGCATAAAAATAATGCAAGATAAAGCTCTTTTCAAAGTGATAAAACTTTATGATGTAAATAGCAAAGCTGCCAATATTTTAAAACAAACATTTTTAAGCAAAGGTGGCGAAGTTGCTATCTCTCGTCATTGTGCTGATTTAAGCAAAGAAACTAGTGATGTCATCATCATGGCGACTATATATCAATACAAAAGAGCCATACCTGTATTGAAAATGCAACCTTGGAAATTAAAACAAATCGCTGAAATTCTAACTACTATGATAAAAGAGGTTTAAAGATGTTTTATTCTTGTAAATATCAATTTGAAAATATCTCTTTATATCTAGTAGCGACAGAAACTCATTTAATTAATATTCAATTTACGCAACCACAAAAAGCTCTGTTACAAACAACAGAGCTTTTATCTATGGCTACTATTCAATTAGATGAATACTTCCAAGGAAAACGCACTACATTTTCTTTACCATTTAAATTAACAGGCACGCCATTTCAACTTGCAGTATGGAAAGAACTTCAAAATATTCCCTATGGAAAAACTACTAGTTATAAAGAAATCGCTCAAAAAATCAATAAGCCTAAAGCATATCGAGCTGTAGGCATGGCTAATAATAAAAATCCACTGCCTATTATTATTCCCTGTCATCGCGTTATTGGCTCTAATGGAAAATTAATCGGTTATGCAGGTGGATTAAAATTAAAAAATTATCTCTTAGAATTAGAAAAATCACATACTAATTTTTAATATAAAACTACAAATATAAGAAGGTTGATTTTATGAACTACAAAGGCGTTATATTTGACCTTGACGGCACTCTTGTCAATTCTTTAACAGATTTAGCAAATAGTGTAAACACTGTACTTACTGAATATAATTTACCTACTCATGATATCGAAAGTTATAAATATCGTGTAGGTAATGGCATAAAAAAATTAATGGAACGTTCCCTACCTCAAGATAAACAGTATCTTTTAGATGAAGCTTTAGCTAAATTCAAACAAGTATACGCTAAACATAATTTAGACCATACAGCTCCTTATGAAGATATCTTAACTTTATTAAAAAAATTGCAACAACAAAATATAAAACTCGGTATCTGTACAAATAAACATGATGAAGCTGCTAAAGATATCGTAAATTTATTATTTGGTGAAGGTATTTTCAGCGAAATAATCGGCGATAAAGCTGGATTAAAACGCAAACCAGATCCAGGCAAAGTCTTGATGATTGCCCAAAATTGGCAATTAAAACCTCAAGAAATAGCTTATCTTGGGGACTCTGATGTAGATATGCAGACTGCCAAAAATGCCGATATGTTAGCTGTTGGTGTATTATGGGGCTTTAGACCTGCTGATGAATTAAAACAAAATGGCGCAGATATTTTAATTGATAAACCACTTGATTTATTAACTCAAGTATCATTTGCTAAATAATTATTTATTATAGAAAGGATTTTTTAATTAATGAAAAGTAAAATTCCTGTTCAATTAGGACAGAAATATGAAATAAAAATCACAGGAATGGGGCAAAGCGGTGAAGGCGTTGGACGCTTTGAAAATTTCACTGTATTTATTCCTTATGCACTTCCTGGAGAAACTGTAGAAGCTAAAATCACACTTGTGAAAAAAAATTATGCTACAGGCGAAATAGTATCTATACTTGAAAAAACTTCAGACAGAATAAAACCAATCTGTAAAGTATATGATGACTGTGGTGCTTGCCAGCTTCAACATTATTCTTATGAAGCTCAACTCAATGCAAAAAAACAAAAAGTAATCGATATGATGGAACATATCGCCATCAAAAAAGATATCATCATTCACCCTACTATGCCATCTGTTCATGAATGGCACTATCGCAATAAAATGCAATTTCCAATCGGCAGAAGTAAAAAAGAAGGTATTATCGTCGGTTGTTATGCCCATAGCAGTCATAATATCATCAATACCGAAAACTGCCATATTCAAAAACATACAAATAATGTAATCGCCAATGCTGTACGTGAAATGGCTACAAAATTTAAATTAAGTGTCTATGATGAAAAAACTCACTATGGTCTTTTACGCCATGTTGTAGGTCGTACTAATCGCGACGAAACTGAATGTATGGTCGTACTCGTTACTGCTCAACCCAAAATACCTCGCGTGCGTGAAATCGTGAATTTCTTACGCTCCAAAATTCCAAATTTGACAAGTGTCGTACAAAATATCAATACTGGTAGAAATAATATCATCATGGGCAAAGAATGCAAAATTCTTTGGGGTGCTTCCCATATCACAGACAGATTAGGAAGCCTAAAATTCAAAATATCTGCACTTTCCTTCTTCCAAGTAAATACAGAACAGGCAGAAAAATTATATGAATGTGCTTTAAAATACGCTAATTTAACGGGCAAAGAAACTGTAATTGACGGCTATTGTGGCACAGGTACTATCTCTTTATTTTTAGCTCAAAAAGCAAAAAAAGTTTACGGTATGGAAATCGTACCTGAAGCAATCCGCGACGCTATTGCTAATGCCCGTGATAACAATATAAGAAATACTGAATTTTTAACAGGCGATGCTGCTAAATTAATGCCTCAACTCTATCGCAAAGGACTTCGTCCAGATGTAATCGTAACTGACCCACCAAGAGCAGGCTGTGCACCAGAAGTTTTAAAAACTTTCGCTGCTATGAGACCAAAACGCATTGTCTACGTATCTTGTAACCCAGCATCACTTGCTCGCGATATCGGTATCTTAGACGAATTAGGTTATAAAGCTACAGAAATCCAACCTGTAGACATGTTCCCACAAACAGGTCATGTAGAATCTGTATGCTTACTAATAAAAAAATAATCATCTATCTGTTCATTTTTCTTTTAACCAAAAGAAAAATGAACCAAAAAGAAAAAGCCCCGCAATATTGATTTTACTTTGACAAAGATAAAACTATGTCTACAACGCTCTAAACTCGCTTCGCTCAAACAGTAGGACTAAAACCGTAGCCCTAGTTTTATCTTTGTCAATAGCTTTCAGCTACCGTAAAAGTCTGCTAATGCGGGGAAAATTTGCATTTATTATAATTAACTCTATTTTTAACATTTAATTATAAAATTATTATTCACTATATAATAATAATAATTTGTAACTTTTATTTTCCGCATTATAAAATTTTAGTGGTAACCAAAGGTTATTGAAAATAATTATCTCTGAATACGGTTTTAGTCTGAATGTTTGAGCGAAGCGAGTTTCTAAGCGTTGTATGAAGCGATAATTATTTTCAAAACTAAAATTTTATCTGCGG
>NZ_CFQVBI010000070.1:0-29219 GCF_986095205.1 Megamonas sp.
ACATCTGCATCTTTAGCAGCTTCGTTCAAACAGAACATGTCTGAAGGAAACGATAGTGCCTTTACCCTTATTTGCTTAAGTAGTCTGGAGTGTTTGGCTTTAGACCAAACCCAGACGTCAAATATAAAATTTCTCATACTGCGATTAATGTACTTTAATTCTTAAATGTTAAGAATTACTAAGTGTAGAAGCAGTCCACTTTTGATTGGAGCCTTTGTTAAGGCTAAAGTGCTGTAAACCACCTTGATTTACATTTACGTATAATGTGAACAAATTAGCTTTTGGAATTCCGACTATTGTCACACTAGTACATGTTGGCGTACCATTAGATACTCCATAATACAGTAACTGAAATGGGACCATGTCTATCATATTAGACTTCACAATCTCCATTACAGCACTATCAGCACTGTTAACCGCTATATTACTACTTCTACCTGGATAAATCAAATCTTGTGTTGTTAAAACTAGGGTCTGAACCCCCCCCATAGACTTGAGTGCGTCATTCACTTGTTTAGTGGTAGGGCATTTGTTGTCTTCATTTTGAATTAAAGCCATGATTGTTATTATTTAATAATTCTACGTTTAATTTGCACACCTCTCTTAGCTATTAGCATAGTATTACTTCTTTTGTTGTTAGCATTACTAGCGAAGGTATTATGCAGTTTAGCTATCTCGTCATCACTAAGGGTATTAAACCCTGAAGGTATTTTAGCTCCCTTAGTTCTCATCTCCTGAATATCTGTACCTTTTAATTGCCTATTAGGGTCAATATAATAATTACCATTCGCATCTTTCATATTTACATTGGCTCCTCTAAATCCCCACGTGTCCGCATGTCTTTCATTAGGTTGGGAGCTGTACACTTGAGACTCTAATGGTGTAGAGGATTCATAATCCACTCTGTTATTAATACCAGGATTGGCCTTTAATATCTGCGGATTATTATCTCCAACCATGTGTCCAATACCTTCATGCCAAGACACATCGCTAAATCTTCCAGAGAATGGGAATGAAGGAGCATTGTATGTGTATTGCAATCCTGCTGGATATGCTGCTCCCTTATTTTGTCTCATAGCTACTTGGGCAGCTTGAGTCACATTACCAACCTTCCCTTTATATACATTTGGATTAGAATAGAACTTAGAAGGTTCTACATATTCTGCCCTGTTAATTTGGTCAGTAATGTTAGCAAGGTTAGATTCATTAACTTGAGATTGATACTTAGGCTGTTTAGCACGTTCTTTATACCATTCTATAGCAAAGTCTTTCATCCCTCTAGTTTGGGCTTGATATCTCTGGTCCTCTGGCAATTTATAATTCTCTTTAGGATTAGGTCTTGCTACAGCTCCCTGTTGTGCCCTAATAATCCCTCTTCCTTTAGTTGAGATTCTCATAATATCCATTTAAGCCAACCGTAGCTGAAAGTCTTCCTCTTATATTCTGGATGTTCAGCCGCGTATCTAGCTTCTCTTTCAAATGATATATTTCTATATGCTGTATGACCATTCTTATCAATGAATAGTCGTACAAACCACTCCAAAACATACCATAAATAGAAGAATACTATTCCCATTTCTAATATCTGTTTCGTGTGAGTCTTCTCATGTGTAACTGTAGCTTGACTCATTCTCTTTATATAATCCTCACTTCTAGTAAACATAATAGCACAAATATTCATAAATGAATATCCTTTTACCGGAAGTAACGGATTGATAAAGAATAGCAATCCTTTAGATTTGTCGTACTTAAATTTCATAGTTAATGCTTCCATTTAGCGGCATTTCTAGCGAAATTAGCTCTCTTCTTCTGTAACGGAGTCGCATTAGGATTGTTAAGTACAGACCTAGCATGTTCTTGAACACTCTGTCCAGCTTTCTTAGCTGATGCAGTAAATTTGCCGCGATTCTTCTTCTTAATATGAATCTTGCTTCCATTTTTATCTTTCCTTACTAACTTACTACCACATCTAAACATGGGAACCTCTTCTAGGTCCGCATCATCGAGTAACTCTTTCAGAGCCTCATTAATTCTTGATAATTCCTCTGCGTTAAATTCCATAATTAAATTACGTGTTAAATCACTTTTTTATTCACAAAGGTATTGCTAAATTTGCACATTATCAAACAAATCAGATGAATTAATGATTTAAGGTGTCAATGTAAATAAGTAATAAAGAAACTAAACTATTATTAATCTCTAACCTTTAAATCAGTAGATTAATGTTATTGGGCAAACTAAAAGAGGTGTACAGGTGGATTGACAGTTGGAGTTCTGGTGTTAAGACGATAGTCATTATAATGCTTGCATTCTTGATGGTAGAGCTTCATTTCTCTTCACACACTAAAGCTATTTTAGAAGATTATAGACAGGCAGCTGTTACGGAGAAGGTATTAGCTGAGAAATATACAGAGATGATTACTCCACAAGTTAACGGGCATATAGAGCATATTCTTATGGAAGATAAGGATGCGTCGAATGTCTTGTTATTGAATTACCATAATACCTTACAAAGTACACATGGTTTATCATATCGTTATTTAACAGCTCTTACAGAGAAGAGAAGAGGGTATGAAACTAAGGCAACTATTAAGATATGGAAAGAGTTGGAGTATATTAACTACGGTGATGAGCTTGGAAGGATTAATGACAACCAATTCATTAGAATGGACACTATTGAGAACTACTACAGAACATTCCCTAATTTAGTAGCTTTATTAGAAGAATCTGGAGCAAAGTCTGCTGCGATGTATCCGATTGCTGGAATTGATGGACTTATAGGAATGATTGTTGTTATTTATCCAGTTACTAAAGAGTACTATTTGGGGTACTATAACTCCGTTATTGCTCCGTGTATCCAACCTCTATCTACCTTATTAGATTATAACTCAATTAGGAAGAAATTTAAAATGAATTATGAAAGTAGACAAGAGGAACAAGGAAATATGTTACAACGATTCTTCCCATATGTATTGGAGTGAAATCGACAATACTATATACACTTCAGTAACAACAATGATACATGAGTTCTGTCAAAAGTTCGACAGTGATTTCTGGTCGCAGTACAAAGCATTACAGAAGCTATTAAGTGCTGAACAGTTTGCCATGGAGAAGAAGAGACTATTAGAAACTAAACGTTTTGATAAGAAGTACTTCTTAGACATGTATGATTTAAATGAGACGGAGTTTAATTCTGCACAACAGGATATACTGGATGAGTGGTCTAAAACTAATGCCGATTCCAAGGAAAGAGGTACAAAGATTCATAGTGATTTGGAACATCAATACTTAGGTAAGAGTTCATGCCAAATGAGAAGTTACGGTTTAGGCGGAACTTTTGAAGTTAATACTAATGAATCTTTAGAGAAGAATAACTTAGACCTACTAAGCATAGAAAGAGGAGTCTTCCCTGAATATATGATATATAGAAGGTCGGACGACAATAAGTTTAGGTTAGCAGGTCAAATTGACTTACTTATTAAGGACGGAAATGACATCTACATTGTTGATTACAAGACCAATAAAAGTATTGACGAGAAATCCTACTTTGATACCAGAACTAAGAAGAGTCAAATGATGAGGTATCCTATGAATAATTTAATGGATTGTAATAAGGTACATTATACCTTACAACTATCTACCTATGCATGGATGCTTCAGAAATTAAATCCTGATTTTGTTATTAAGAAGCTATTGCTTATACATTATGACCATAATGGTAACGTTACAGAACATGAGTTAGATTACCTTAAAGATGATGTAGAACGTATGTGTAAGCATTGGAAGAAGCAGTGTATACTTGAGGAAATCAAGGAGAAGAGAAAGCCTATAGAGTTCTAATGAGCTAGTTCATAATCATAGAGTATCTTTCAAACTGGGATTTGAGATATTAAAAGTAAAGTATAATTAAAGCTCATTAGAAATCTATGGGAATTACTAATATTGTAAATGGGCACTTGAACGAGTTACTGGGTAATAACGAAGAAATAGCTAAAGCTCGTATTAGAATATGTAAGAAATGTCCTATTATGAAGGATTCGTTTATGGGGTATGTATGTAGCAGTAAACTGTGGCTAAACCCTAAAACAGGAGATATATCAACAGAACGTAAAGATGGTTATAAACGCGGATGCGGGTGTAGACTTAATGCTAAAGTTAGAGATATTAAGTCTTCATGTCCAGCATGTAAATGGTAAATGATTTAAATTATGAGTAATAACGGAACAATGGATGTAATGTTTGGGGGTAAAGGATTAAGCTTTGCCGGTGCAGATGGGTTTAAAGATTTAAAGAAAGAAGCTGCTGTGGAAGCACATAATAAAGCAGTAGATACTTACACTAAAGCACTTAATAAGAACATTAAAGATGAATTGGAGAAAGCGGAGGAAGTAACAGAGAAGATGAATAGTATGGAAATTATGCCTATTAATTCATACGTATTAGTTAGACCTTATGCTAAGAATCCGTATCAAAAGATAGAAGTGACTAAAGGCGGACTTATTATACCAGAATATGACGGAGCATTTAAGAATCCAGACACTGGAGAGAAAGATACAGAGTATCAACTTTCAGTTGTAGCTAATGTTATAGAAGTAAGTCCTTTGTGTAAGTTTATTAAACCGGGAGACGATATATATTATAGACGTTCTTCTGGAGTACCTGTTCCGTTCTTCAGACAAGGATTTGAAGTTGTAGCTGAACAGCAAGTACAGGTGGTTATTAATGAAGGTTTAAAAGAACGATTTAAGAGTATAGAATAATGGAAGAGAAAGTGTTTTATCAACCAGGAGATGTAGTAACATTAAGACAAGACATCCCATATAAACCTCAGATGATTGTAGTTAAGAAAGAGACGATGACGTTTAGACCATCTAAGGATGAGAAGAAAGATGAGTATTTCAAAGGTATTAGATGTAGATGGTTCTCTACAAGAGGAGAGCTACAAGAAGCTATCTTTAATACTAAAGACTTAATTAAATTATAATGGCAACTAAGTTTCAACAAGGTGGGCAGGATGACCAAGAGTTGTTCTCTGCCTACCTTATTAAGTTATTTAAGCCTAAGTCTCAGCAGGAGTTTGAGGATACTATATCCAAACTCTCAGAGAGGGAAATTAATGAAATCTATAAACAATACAAGAGTATGGAGAATAATCAAACTATCATGGCTAAGATGGGAGCCAAAATTAACTACATTAGCAGATTGCAAGGTAAGTGTCCAGAAGGTTACGAGGTGGAGAGATTCATGGCTGGAGGATGTGTTAAGTGTAGAAGGAAAGCAATGGCTGAAGGCAGTAAAGCTATGGATGTATTCAAAGATAAATGTGGAGGTAAAGCCAAGAGACGTATTAAGAAGAACGAGAATGGTGATAAAATAGCAGTTAACAAGACTGATACCGTACACACTAGCAAGGGAATATATAATGTTAGTAACAAGAAGCTCCCTTATAAGAAGATGTCCAAAGCAGATTACAAAGGACTACCTTTAAAGGACAAAATGAAAGTTGACATGAAAGACCAGGCTAACGGCAGGGGTGCTAGTGGAGCAGGCGCAACCAGAGGTAGTAATATAGGTAAAAAGTTAAACGGTGGCACTATTACTTCGTTCAAGTGCGGAGGAATGGCTAAGAAGAGAATTAAGAAGAATATGGGTGGAACTGTTAGTAATAAATGGAGTATTCCTAGTAAAGCTAGCGGTGATGCTATTAAACACATTAAAGGCGGACCAGGCTCGGCAGATAGTACTAGAGAAATGAAATTTAATGGGTTTCAGAGGAAAGCACTAGCTGGTAAGCCTTATAAAAGCAAATAAATATGAAAGTATTCCTATTTGATAATGGTACTAATTCGGTGATTGTGAATGAGCCAGAGGTTCTTCTTATTAAGGAGTTCGCAGCTCTATGGACTAATGAAAGGAATAAGACCAAAGAAGACCCTACGGGAGTTTGCAAATCAAGAGCTTATAGAGAGCTTGTTTACATATGGCTAATGTTAGATTGGGCATCTCCATACTCTGATTATACAGAACAAGAAAGACATCAATCATGTCTTCAGGATGCTAATTTAAGTGAAGAGGAATGGGCAGACCCAATCTTCAGAGCCGCATGTAGGAAGTACAGAGATATTCAAAACGAATCTAGAGCACTTAAACTCATTAAGTCTGCTCAAAGTGTAGTTGATAGAATTACTGATTACTTTGACACCATAGATTTATCTGAAAGAGACCCAGTTACTAATAGACCTGTTTGGAAAGTGGCTGATGTAATGAAAGAAATGCAATCAGTTTCTAAGGTTATAGAAGAACTTAAAACTCTTGAGTATATGTACAAGAAAGAGCAAGAGGAAGAGACTGGTATCAGAGGTGAAGGTAAGAAAGGACATTTAGATTAGTTATGGCTGGACGTGGCAGACCTAAGAAGAAAGTCGAAATTCCAGAAACAGTT
The DNA here is from genome assembly GCF_986095205.1 of Megamonas sp. Lineage (NCBI taxonomy): Bacteria > Bacillati > Bacillota > Negativicutes > Selenomonadales > Selenomonadaceae > Megamonas > Megamonas sp. The sequence goes on from NZ_CFQVBI010000070.1 coordinate 6,443, forward strand.
CAAGAGTTAATACAGAGAGTAGAACCAGAGTTAATAGAAGCTGTTCAACATACGAATCCTGTCATAGAGGACAATTCAGTTAAAACATCTAATGTTGAATGGGATGTATCATTAGATACCGAGATTAAGCATTTCGACCCTACTCTATCTTATGAGCTGACTGGATATCGACCAGTGGATGAAGAAAGAGGATTGGATTTTAATCCAGAGTGGTTCACTGAAGCTAGACAGATTAAACTAAGAAACGGTAAATACTGTGCTTATCCGGAGGGAACAAAGAAGTATAATGACTTTTGGGACGAAGAGGTTAGAAGATGTAATCGAGGATATGAATCACATGGGTATAGAATCACAGGTGATAATTACTTCTTCCTTAATTATTATAGGTTGAAAAATACTGATGTGTCTCAAGCTGGTGCTGGTCGTGAAACTACATTCCCTTCATTCTTTAGTAAGCAGTATGAGTACTTTCATTACATAGAAATGTGTGAGAAGTTGAAGAAGGATGTGTGCGCCCTTAAAGCTCGTGGAGTCGGTTGACACAATAAACTAAAGCCGACTATAAATTCCGCAAAATCGGTGAAGACTAACGTGATTAATCACTTATTAAATTTAATATTATGACTAAGAAGGAACAATTAAAATTTATTGAGGATAACTATCCCTTATACAACAATCATATATCTAACAGAAGAATAAGACATACATTCTTCGATACAATCGAAACTGAACTACAAGCTTATCTGCTTGGATTTTATGCTGCTGATGGCAGTATTGATGAGAAACGCAAAACCTTAAGAGTTCATTTACAGTCTGGAGATTCTGAAATAGTGTACCTATTTAAAGATAGTATAAGTCCAGACGCTAGAACGTTTGCTGTAGCACCACATATTGTAACTGGAAGAAACGGTATGAAAGTAAATGCCCATGCATCATTTGGAGTTGACATTACTAGTTCCAAATTATGTAATGCCTTAGTAGACTTAGGGATAGGATATAATAAAAGCGTAGCAGAACTCAAAATTCCAAGCATTCCTGAGGACCTTGTGAAACATTTCATCAGAGGTTATTTTGATGGAGATGGGTGTATTACTGGATGGTTAGCTACAGAGAAGGGTAAAGCTGACAGAGTTAGATATAAGTTTGATATATGTAGTAAAACGATTACTATGTTGTCTGATATACAGAAGGTTCTTTCTAAGAATGATATCAATGTAAATATTAATTATCTTAAACGTGATGATATGTATAGGATATCTACTTCATCTAAAAGCGAAGTGAGTAAACTATATCATTATCTATATAATGATGCTAATTTCTATTTATCAAGAAAGTTTAATAAGTTTAGTTACTATGTTAATACCGAGGTAAGTCAGCTCATCGCTGACCACCGTAACGCGCAGGAGGTGAACGTTAATGAGAGTAATAATCCTCCCACGAGTGCGGAACATTCTGTAAAAGAATGAATATGTGCGCTGACCTTATAGGAAACTATAAGAAGTATAGGATAAAAAGCCTATACGGTAACAAAGTGTTTAGTGAAATTGCAGCATCTTTAGGAGTTAGGTTATATACAACTGTTAGAGGTTCGCATACAGTATATGTAGCATTTACCGAGAAATTCGTTAGTGACGTACTTCGTAAATGCTGGGAGCAACTTGAGTATTTAAATGCTGATACAGAAGGCGGCATGAGACACCTAAGACAGAAATATAATTCTGATATGCATAAGAGAGCTTCTCTTCTTACTAAAGACAGAGAAGAATTTGGATTCATGTCAGACATTATTGGCTTCGTAGTAGATGTTCCTCGTAAGCTACGTGGAGACCGTGTGGATAGATTGTTCTTTGAAGAATCTGGTTCTAATCCAATCCTAGTAAAGACTTACTTACAGAGTACAGCTCTTGTAGAAATTCTAGGTAATAAATTCGGAACCAGATTTGTATGGGGAACAGGTGGAGACCAGGGACCTGCACTTGACGGACTTAGTAAGATGTTTTATAATCCAGCTGGTTATAATTTCTTACCTTATAAACACAATCATACTAAAGACGGTTCTTACGCTTTTACTTCATTCTTCATACCTGCCTATACATTTGTAGCAGCAAATGGATATGTAGACGATAGAGGAGTTACTAATACTGCGAAGGCTAAGAAGTTCTATTTAGACCAAAGAGAAGCTCTACTAGCTAACCCGAAGGAGCATTTAATTGCATGTGCAGAGTTCTGTTTTACTCCTGACGATGCCTTGGCTCTAGAAGGAGATAACCAGTTTAATACTGTATTGTTAAGTGAGCAACTTGCTAATATCAAACTACATAAACTGGGACCACATATTGATGTAGGTCAGTTAGAGTATAATTTTACTAACAACCAGCACACAGAGGAAGCAATTGATAGTGTAAGATTTGTTAGTAACCCCAAAGGTAAAGTTAAGATACTTGAACATCCGATTAAAGGAGAGCATGGAGCTGTGCCTAGAAATTTATACGTTGCTGGTATTGACGGTATTGATATGGGTGGTGAAGACACTTCTGATAAGACTCAAGACCCTTCTGATTTCTGTGTAGTAGTTAAAAAGAGAGCTTATGGGTTAGATGAACCTAAAATAGTGTGCTATTATAGGGACAGACCTAAGACTTTACGTGAAGCACATATGACATGTCTTAAGATATTGCAGTATTACGATTGCCAAGCAGTTCTTGAATCTACTAGAATGTCTACTCTGCAATTCTTTAGAGAGAAACATAAAGAGAATAGACATTTGATGAGAAGACCTAGAGCTACTCAATCTGACATACAAGGAGGTCGTAGTAAACAATTCGGAGCTCCTGCTACTGAAGTAGTAATTAGGCATCAATTAGATTTAATAGCTCAACATATAGAAGATTATTGTCATAATATATGGTTTGAAGAAATTCTAGAAGAAGCAATTAAATACAGTTATGAGAATAAACGTAAGTTTGATATTATAGCTGCATGGGGTATGTGCGAACTAGGAGACGAGGAATTAATGGGGGTAGTTCCTAAAGAAATGGACAGTCCTAATAACAAACTAAGACCTTTCGGTTATTGGGTTGACGAAAGAGGAATTAGACATAAAGGAGTTATTCCAGAGAAGCAACAGATAGTACCTAAGTTTAATTTATGGCCTACACAATACGATGACCCTACAAGAATTAGAAGTAGCAATCAGAGATTTATTCAAACAGATTTATCATAAAGAATATGTGGCTAAATTAAAGCTAGAAGAGCTACAAACTGCCGAGGGGACACATAGAGGTTATAAGTTAACACTTGGCATGAATAATATAGACAAGCCACTTATTATATCGTTTGAAGGTGGTGAAGTAGCATATCTTAAATTTCTTAGACAGGAATTAAGAGATAGAAGATTAGGCGACACACATTATTTCCTAGGATATAAACAATATAACGGATTAGAGAGTTGTAATGAGTGCACAGAACAGGAGTGATGAGTACTTAATGGAGCATATTGATAAGGCAGTATCAGAATTAGTATTTCCTAAGTACAAATTACAGAAAGCATATAATTATTATAATGGATATAGAGATGCCGAACAATATAGGTATCTAGAAGAGAATTTCGGAATAGGCAATCCTACTTCTATAGAATTCACTCCTCTTATCAGGAAGCATGTTGATGCTTTACTTGGAGAATACCTAGGTACTCCATTACTGCCTAAAGTGTCATGCAAGGATAAAGAAACTATATCTAAGATATCTAGAGATAAGGAATTACAAATTAATAAAGAAGTATATCAATACTTACAACAACATCTTAACAATCAGATACTAGCGTTCTTAGGAGGACAAGAAGTAACTGATAAGGCTGTAGAGGCTCAACTTAATAAGTTAGTAGAAGATATTAATAATAGCTTTGTTAGCGAGTATGAAATAGCTGCACAGAATGTTGTTGAGTATATAATCCAATCTAGAGATATTAACTTACTTACTAAGTTAAAGAACCTGTTACTTGACTTACTAGTAACTGGCATGAGCTTTTACCAGGTTCATCCTAGTAGGAAGAGAACTAATATAGAAATAGAGGTATTAGACCCACGTAATGTATTCGTTGATAGAAATCCAGAATCTGTATATGTTAGAGATAGCTACAGAGTAGTTATTAGACGTTGGTTAACTAAGCAACAAATACTTAATAAATATGGTCCTCAACTAGATACAAGTAGTATCAATGAATTAGAGGAGATGTTTGAGGGATATTACGATAGTAGTTATATATATGTACGCGCCATGAGCAATCAAGCTACTGGAGCTCCTATTACAGACGGACTCGAGGCGGGTAAAGAAGTAATACCTGGATTCCCTACCGACTACTATGAGACTTACAATTATAAGTTAATACCTGTGTTTGAAGTTGAGTGGATTGATGTTGATAAAGAAGGAGAAGATTATGTAGAGAATAGATATGAAGGAGTTAAAATCGGAGAATCTATTTACATTCTTACTGGTAAGTCTCCTGATGTAGTTAGAACTAAAGATAATCCTACACACTGTGGATTGTCAGTTAATGGTTTGTTCTTTGTAAACAGAAGTAACGAACCATATTCACTTGTGCTTGCATGTTCACATCTTCAAGACAAGTATGATTTGATTACTTTCTTTAGGGACAATGTAATTGCTAATAGTGGTACTAGTGGAGACTGGATTGACTTTAGTATGCTACCTATGGCTCTTGGTGATGATTTGACTGAAAGATTGCAGAAATTCATTGCCTATAAGAAGACTGGTGTGGCTCCTATTGATACTTCACAAGAAGGTAGGGCATTTAACAACAATACTTCTTTTGCTGGATTCGATGACTTATTAAAAGCTGATACTATTCAGGCATTTAATATGGCGTTGCAGATGTTAGAAGAGCAGACATCATCTATTACTGGAGTGTTTAGAGAGAGATTAAATGGAATAGAAACCAGGGATGCTGTTAGTAATGTTAAGGCAGGTATGAGAAATTCTTATATCATTACTAAATCTTACTATCAGCAAATGGATACTTTGGCAGAGGATATTCTGATTGATTCTCTTAATTGTGCTAAGAAGGTATGGAAACATAAACCACTTATTGGAACTTTAGTGCTAGGTGACAAACTACAGAAAGTATTTACTGCTCTCCCTGAACATTTTACTTTTACTGACTATGATATTCATGTAATAGCTAGTAGTAGAATTATGGAGGAAATGCAGAACATGCAACAATTAATGATTGAGTTCATCAAGAGTGGTCAACTAGACCCAGACATAGCTATGGAGTGCATGACTGCCAGAAGTATGACTGAACTTAAATCTAAATTGTCTAAGGCATTTCAAAAGAGAAGAGAAGAAACTCAGAACACTGCACAGATGCAACAACAGAACGAAGAGCTACAGAAGCAACTTCAAAAGGCGGAACAAGAGAAAGAGCAGCTTAATAATAAGATTGCATCTCTTAATGAAGCTAAGATTGCTATTGATAGGCAGAAGGTTGAATATGACTATGAGATTGGCCTTATTAAGGCTAACGCTGATAGAGATTATAAGCAGAGTACTTCTGACAATGACACCAAAAGAACAGATATTGAGATAGCCCAATTGTACGATGGGAATCAGCAGAATAACGAAGTGAAGAACGTATAATGGAATTAAAAATTAAAGTTTGCACTAACGATAGCTGTAAGGTAATCATACTTGACGATACTGGTACAGGAGAGAATGGCTATTTGCCTGAATCTTCTTCAGTCATCGTCAAGAACAGATTCAAGTACTCTGACACTGTATCTATTGATGTCTTACAACATAATAAGGCAGATGGGCCTGAAATACAACTTCCTGTTTACACTTTACATGATGACGGTAATAAGTCAGTAACTATGCCAGTAGGGTTTGATGGGTGGTTTAATGTATATCATATAGTTCTGCCGACTAAAGATTGGTTTGATAGAGAGATGGGTAAAACGGCTGGTTCAGCTGTAACTATGTATGCCACTGTGTACTATTCGGACGGCATCTACATCTATAAGTATTTTAATGGCACATCTACGACCGTAACTGTAGATGAGATAGTAGAGAGGAACGTAGAAGATACTACAATTTCTAGGACATATAATAATTACGTGTCTATTTGTTTTCTTAAGAAATGTTATATATCTTTGTGCCAGCAAATATTTAATAGCAGAGGTTTCAGTAAATGTTGGAGTAAGAATGCTGTAGCGGCCGAATTATCCTACAAGAGAGATTTAGTCTGGATGGCTATTAATGTAATCAAATATATGGTTCAATCTAATCAGTTAGCTGAAGCTGAACGAATCATAGAACAAATAGGAGGTTGTAATGGCTTGTGTAAATCAGAATACAGCAAATGGCCAGAGCAAGGCTGTGGATGCTCTCAAAGATAAGGTGATTTGTGAATACAAAGAACTGCTTAAGTATTTAGAACGGGGGCATAGATATGACTACCAACTAATTCTCGAAGAGATAAGTCTCATCGAATTGCTAGAAGAGAATGAAGTTAATAGGTCTGAATTTGTAGAACAATTTTATCTTAATAATAAATGGCAGATAACTCTATTTTAACACCAGGTGGTTCTGGAAATGAATGTATCAATCCTGTTAACGAACAAATTGATACTTCACAATTTCTGAAAGTAGATTACCGCTTAGGGGAGTTTGAGAGTGAGTCAGATAAACAAATTGCTAGAATTAATCTTGGAGCTGCTGGCATTAATGATGTCTATGATAAGACTTCAGCAGATTTAAAGACATTAGAGGCAGTTAAGACCTCAATGGATACTCACCTAGCTACTGAAGACCCACATAATATAATTCCTACTATAGAAAGTAAACTGGAGGGTTTTGTTAAAGAGGATGGAACCACACCATTCTTAGCACCTCAAACAGGTGTTGACCCGTTGACAGACTTTCATTTAACAACCAAGAGATTCGTGACTGCTTTAATGGACAGTCATTTAGCTAAAACAGACCCACATAATATAATTCCTCTTGTAGAGGAAATACTTAAAGTATATGTAACTACTGACCAGATTTATAGGAAGGTAGAGTTATATACTAGAGAACAAGTTGACGACTTAATCAAGAATTTCGTTAGACGTGACGGAACTACTGCATTTTTAAAACCACAGTTAGGAGTTACTCCAGTAGCTGATGGGCATCTATCTACTAAGAAATATGTAGATGATGTAATGTTTAAACATTTAGTTGATGCAGACCCTCACGGATTTGTAACGTTACTTAATCAGAGACTAAACAACTATTTCAGGAAGACTGAAACTTACTCTAGAGCAGAGACTTATTCAAGAGCTCAAATCGATGCAATTATTAATCACTTGGTAATTGATGCGGCTAGAGGGGCTATTGAGGAACATATCAATCAATATGACCCTCATGGAACTCTTAAAGAAATCTATAGTAAGCATTACGTACCTCGTGATGGTTCAGTTCCATTTACTGCCCCACAGAAGGGAGTAGATGCTGTAGAAGATGACGAATTAGTAACTAAGAGACAACTGGATGCTTCTATTGTAGAAGAGCCTGTTTGGATTACTAGTGGACCAGTTCAGACTACAGTAGGCTTCGTTGAAGATGAAACTGACCCAGGAAAGAAATTGAATCTTCAAGAGGTTATGGATGCAATCTTCTACGGTAAATCTGTAGATGTTAAAGCTCCTGCGTATGCTTTACTAGGTTCTATAGTAGACGTTGAACTATTCGTTAGAGGTTCTACTGGAGTGATATCTTATGCTGAATTATGGCAGAACGATGAGCTTATTGGAACATATACTAAGGATGATTTCGAACTAGGACAGTTGACTGTAAAGAGTTTACCTATTAACGAAGAAACTACTTTCACATTTAAAGTGTTCTATCCTAATGGTACATATCTGGAAGCTAGTTGTACTACTAAAGTAGCATATGATATATTTGTAGGAATCTTACCTAAATGGTATGCAGCCTCTAATGTTAATTATGATTACTTACTTCAGCTAGTTCAATCAGACCCAGAGAACAATAGCACTGACAGTTCTGGTGATTTAGTATCAGAAATCAAACACAAATATAATTTCTCAAGTCCTAAAGAGCTTAAGCAAATATTTGTAGCAATGCCTAAGGAATATCCAGACTTAGTTCAAATGACAACGCCTTCTCAACAGTTTGGTCTTGAATCGTTTGACATTATTAGCGATATCCCATTTGAAATTCCTGGATTGTCAAATAGTAAAATATATAAGATATATATATTCAAGGAGTCTCTAGTAACTCTCAACTTGGAGGTAACATTTAAGTTTGACCCAGCTAACATTTAATAAGTATGAGAGCATATAGTGAAATTATAGCAAGTTTTAGAAGAGGTGGTCCGTTCCCTATAGAAGCTGACTATATCTTCGAAACTGAAGCGAAACTGAAAGAATTTTATTCATCTCCTGAAGAGAATGCTATTTTACACAAGGGATTGTTAAAGGTAGTTGAAAATGACGGAGATGGTAATCAAGCACTATATTGGGTCACTAGAAAGGAGACTAACGATGAGTTAGAGTTTACTAAACTTATTACTTCTAAGAGTGATGAAACTATAGCTGACTTGATAACTAGATTAGAGCAGGAAATTAAAGATAGAAAGACAGCAGACGATGCTATCTGGGGAAGTGTTGACCATACTAGTGTACCAGAGGACTTAAACAGTCTGAAGGACATTGCAGAGGAAATTACTAAAATTAGAGAGCATCTAGGTAATCTAGACAGCACTGATGAGGAATTACAGAGTAATATTGATAAGGTACAAGCCGAACTCGATAAGACACAAGAAGGAGTAGGTTTGGGAGAAGACGGAGCTTATGTTCCTGATACTGAAACTACTTACCTTAAAGACTCTACATCTGTAATGGATTCTCTGCGCAAGCTAGACGAATTAGTGAATCATGCTATTCACTTTAACTGGGTCACACTAGAAGATACTCCAAGCATTGAATTAGATATTGATAGACAGATTACTGGAACTACAATATCTGGTAATGTTAAGGTATCTACTGATAGTGGTAACGGAATTACCATAAAGAATGACGGTCTATTCTATAAACTAACTACTGAATATTTAGACGGACTCTTAACTATTAAGGTTAACGATAATGTTATAGGACAACATCAAATTGGTTTGTCAGCTATCGTAGAGGATGCTAAGTATGACCCAGATACGGAAGAGCTAGTTATAGTATTTAAACTTCTAACTGGTGATAAGCAAGTAGTTAGGATTCCAGTTGGAACTCTTATTAGAGAATGGGAAGTTGATAACTCTATTCCTGATAAGGTAGTAGAATTGGAGAAAGTGTTATCATTAGGAACTGGCACTGATAAGCTTTCTGCTGACGTTAGGTTGTATACAGCTAAAGATAACATCTTAGTAAAAGAAGGAAATGCTCTGTATGTTAAAGGTACTTCCGATAACATTACACATGATTCTAAAGCCTTGGATGTTGTTATTAGTGAATTACAAAGTGATATTGATAGCCACCTTAAAGATTTCAACAATCCACATAGAGTCACTCCAGCACAGATTGGAGCCATTTCTTTGCCCGAAGTTGAAATTCTACTAAAGTCTAAAGCAGATTTAGTAAGTGGAAAGGTTCCTAAAGAACAACTTCCAGATGATATAGGTGGTGAAGTAACTTGGATTGACGTAGAAGGTGATGAAAAAACAGTATCCTAATAGGCCCGCTAATATGAGCCAGTTGGACTATTTGTGGACAACATATGGCCCATATACGGTGTCGGACTCAATAGACGTTGAAGACTCTATTCCTTCTTCTAAAGCTATCAAAGATGCTATTGCTACCCAGGTAACTGGTATAGTAGAACTCGATACTCAAGAAGAAGGTAATAAGGTTAGAGTTATAGGTAAAGGAGGAAGTGGTGAGGAAATATCATCAATCCTTCTTGATAAAGATACTAAGATAGTTTCGTTTGAAAGACATCTTATAACACAAGAAGATATAGATAACGGATTCGGTAATGCACTGAATGAGGAATGGCTGATACTTACTGCTTCTAATGGAGATAGATTTGAAGTGTCTCTGGAAGACTTTGTAGTTAAAGGACAAATAACTAATACTATTATTACCCAGACTAAGAATGGTAATATTGCATCAGAGTTAAGGATTAATAATCCAATTACTAATAGGTCTGTAGATTTATTAACTTCAAACTTTGGAGTTAGGGCAGACTTAGTAGTTGATACTGATGCTGATTCTAACATAGTTATTACTAAGGGTGATAAAGGAGTTGTTTGTAAATTTAGTTGGGAAGGTACAGAATACCCAGTAAGAATTAAAGCCGTAGATACTTACGATGAGTATTTACTACAGACTTTGGAACCTAATACCATTTACTTCATAAAGGATATTAAGTCTATTTACCTTAATGGAGTTAAATATGCCTCTGAAGGTGGTGGAGGTTTAGACCCTGACTTATATTATACTAAATCAGAAACTGACGCTCTTATATCTAATATCGAAAGTGATTTAGACAATAAAGTTAGTTTGGTTGATGGTAATATAGTATTAGAGGAAGGTCAAGGAATTGTGGTTAATCGTAGAGACGGTGTTCAGAATTTAATATCATCTGACAATTCCGGAGGGTTTAAACTTGGTAATGTTAATTCTTATCTGGAGATATACACTAATACAAGACCAGCCGTTGTAGTAGGGGAAGACACTGATTCACTTGCATTAATGTCAGACTTGACTTCTTATACTTGGAATGAAGTAACTACTGCTAAAGCTACCAGACTCGCTGATTTACCAGAGAGTTATCCAGTAGGAACTTTAACAGTTAAGCATTCTGAAGGAGAAGTTAGTTACGACGGTTCCGAAGATGTATCTATTGACTTAACACATATACAACAATCAATTAATACATTGAAAGATACTATGGAGTACTTACTATCTACTAAACAAGATAAGCTTGTTAGTGGAGTTAACATTAAGAAGATTAATGGTAAGTCAGTACTCGGTAATGGAGATATACTTATATCTTCTGATTCTACAGCTATTAGATATAAGGGGTCTGTAGCTACTCGTATGTATTTACCTTCTGCTCCAGAAGTAGGTGATATTTACAACGTTATTAATGACGGTGCTAACTATGCTTGGAATGGAGAAACTTGGGAAACATATGGAACTATAACTCCAACTGGAGTAGATTTGTATAAGAATGCCAGTGGTGAAATAACTGGCGGGGAGGTAAGATTCAGTGATAACACTGTGCTCCCTATTAACATATTTATTAAATAACATCATTAAATTTTATGGCACAATTAAAATTTTACAGAGGGTTAAAAGCCAATTACGTAGCTGAAACTACTCACAAGGATGGGATTTACTTTGCTACAGACACCAATGAAATCCTTATGAATGGTAAGGCTTACACAGGAGCTCTAGCTGCTGGTAAAGTCGTTACTAATGTAGCCTTGTCTTCTGATAAAAGCAAACTGGTCATTACTTACTCTGATACCACTACAACAGAGATTGAAGTAGGTAGCGGTAAGTATACATCAGCTATTGAAGACAAAGATTTAGCTATGCCTAATGCTGTCGGTGGTATCGCTAAAGGAACTAAGGTAAGTGCTCTGGAAGGACAGACATATGATTATATGTGGGATGAACTGCTGTTCCCTACTATTAATCCTACATTTACTGCTCCTACTGCAAGCATCTCATTTAAGAGTTATTCAACTCCTCAAGAAGTTGGAGCTACTGCACCTACTGCTGCTAACTTCAACACTAGTCTTAATAAGGGAGCTATTACCTTAAATGGAACAAAACAAGCAGACAGGTCTGGTAACTTAGATGCAGATAATTCATTTATCTTCGTAAATGGACAAGAGTCTAACACAACTCTGCCTACTACTGTAACGCTTGGTAATACTACTTATACTTATAAGGCAGCTTATTTGCAAGGACCTCAACCTAAAGATAACAAAGGAAACAATTATAGCACTCCACTTGCAGCTGGTTCGGTTAATTCTTCAGCTATCACACTTAATGGTACATATCCTTGGTATGCATCTACAAGTACAGCTTCTTCTGGTACGCCTGTGGTTAAACAAGCTCTTATTGCTTGGAATGCTTCTACTGGAGCTATGACTACTCCTAGATTTGAATTACAACCTTCTGGTACTCTTCCACAGGTATTCAAGCTGCCAAGAGCTGTCACTCAACTTCAAATGTTGAACACAGTATCAGGTAACATGGAAGTTATAGGACTTAGTGACTGGACTAAGACAGAAGAAAAGATTACTATTGGAACCACACCTGTAACTTATTCAGTTTACACTTACAATGGTTCTACTAGAGGTTCAGTAACTTTAATCGCTAAATTCTAATTTGACATATGGCAAGAAATAAAGGTACATTCCAATTTGCAGCCAACTTTGAGGTTAAACTTCAAGGTGCTTTAGACCCAAGAATCTTAGTAGATAATAAGTCTGAACTTATTAATAAAGAGACTTGGCCGTATGATGGCGATACTATCTACGTATATAATGGATTGTTAGTAGCCGTTGCTGCTGATAAGGCAATTTATATGCTAGTTGATAAAGATAAAATCCTAAAAGCAGACTACTCCGGATGGAAACAAATGGACGTTGCAGCTGCTCAAACTGTAGAGATTATTGATAATTTAAGTTCTAGTTCTACAACTGCTGCGCTGTCAGCTAATCAAGGTCGTGTATTAGGACAAAGAGTAACTACTCTTGAAGGCAAACTTAGTTCTGTATATTCATACAAAGGTTCCAAAGCTACTTACGCAGAATTGCCTAGTAATGCTGCTGCTGGAGATGTATGGAATGTAGAAGAAGCTCATGATAATCACCCTGCCGGAACTAACTGGGCATGGACTGGTACAGCATGGGATGCTCTTGGTGGAGCAATTGATTTGTCTTCTTATTATAATAAGACCCAAGCTGACGCTGCTATTAAAGCTGCTGTAGATGCAGAGAAGACTTTAAGAGAAACAGCTGATACTGCATTAGACGGTAAAATTACTACTAATACTCAAGCTATTGCTAAGATTAATGGTAGTGCTGATGCTGAAGGTTCTCTAGCTAATACTCTGAAACAGGCTAAAGATTATGCAGATACTAAAGTTAGTGATGTTAGTAATTTAGTAGCTAATAAAGTTGATAAGGTAGAAGGTAGTACTCTGATTCCAAAAACTAAACTTGCACTTATTGACACTAACGCTTCAGATATTGATGCTCTAGAAGTTAGAGTTGCTGCTAACGAGGCTAAACTTGTTGGAATCACCACTACTGTAGTTTCGACAATTAATACAGCTATCGATGCAGCTATGGCTTGGCACGAAGTAACTGAATAAAACACATAATATATTAAAATGGAGAAAATGTTTGTACACGTAACGAAGAAGTCCACATTTACCAGTGAACTACAAGAACAATACACCAATAGTATTGTTTTCATTAAAGATTCACAGGAGATTTATACTCATGGAACGTTCTACGCTATTCCTGATTCTTACAAAGGCAAAATTACTTCATTGGAGAGTGCTGTGGCAGCTTTAAAGGCTGCCAAGGCCTTCTCTAAAGTTTCTGACGGTACTAATGTTGCAGAGTCTCCTTCTCATGACGGAACTCTTAAATTCAACAAAGGCTCTAATGTAAATATCACTGTCGGAACAGATGGAGTAACAATTAGCGCTACAGATACTAAATACACACAAGGTTCTGGTATCTCTATTGAAGGTACTACAATTAATCACTCTAATTCAGTAACTGCTGGCACAGCTAAAGGTGATGATAGTAAGACATTAGCATTTGGTGGAACGTTTACTATTCCTAGCATTACTTATGATGCACAAGGACACGTTACAGCTAAAGGAACCACTACAATGACTATGCCAGCTGCTCCTTCATTTACTAACTGGCACGCTAAGAATGTTGTTGGCGCTTCTGCTACAGCTACAGCTAATGCAGCAACTACTAATGCTACTACATTCTTGAACTTAATTGAGGATGGTGCAGTAAGAAGCTCACATCAAATTACTGGTACTGGTAAAGTAACAGTTACAGCTGATGCTACTGGTAAAGTAACAATTAATGGTGCTGCAACCACGGCTGCTTCTGGTTCTGCTAATGGTACTATTGCAATTGACGGAACTGATGTTGCTGTTAAAGGATTAAGTTCTGCTGCATATACAGCATCATCTGCATATGCAACTGCTGCTCAAGGTACTAAGGCTGATAATGCTGTTCCAAATACTAGAACTGTAAACGGACATGCACTTAGTGCTAATGTTACTGTTACTAAAGCTGATGTAGGCTTAGGTAACGTAACAAATGAATCTAAGACTACAATGTTTACAAGCCCAGCGTTTACTGGAACTCCTACAGCTCCTACTGCTGCTGGTGGAACTAATACTACTCAAATTGCAACTACTGCATTTGTAATTAACGAGATTGGAAGTAAGATTTCTGCTGCTCAAGCACTTAGATTCAAAGGAACTATTGGCACAGACGGTGATGTAACTGAACTTCCAGCTAATCACACAGTTGGAGATACTTACGTAGTTAAGGCTGCTGGTAACTTTGCGGGCGAAGGCTGTGAAGCAGGTGACATGATTATCTGTGTTAAATCTGGAACGACTGCTGCAAATGGTGACTGGTCAGTTATTCAGAGAAACTTAGACGGTGCTGTTACTGGCAAATCCCTAACTGCTAATGCAGTAATTTTAGGTAACGGTGGTTCTACTGTTAAAGCTTTAGCTACTGGTACTGCTGGATATGTACTAAAAGCTACTGCTAGTGGTCCTGCATGGCAAGCAGAGAAAGACACAGTTTATACTCACCCTACTGGAGGTGCTCCTAGTAAAACTTCTGGATTCTATAAATTCAGTACAGATGCTACTAGTCACGTTGCTTCAGTAACTGCTGTTACTAAGGCTGATATTACTGCTTTGGGTATTCCAGGAGCTGATACTAATACTACTTATACATTTGCTAATGGTACAGCTGGTAGCTTTACTGTAACTCCTTCTGGAGGTTCTAAACAAACAGTTAGTATTGGTAAACCTGCTACTGCTGGTGCAGCTGATACTGCTGCTAAATGGGCTACTGCTCGTACTATCACAGTTAGTGGTGGTGTAACTGGAAGTGTTTCTCTAGATGGTTCTGCTAATGTTACGTTAGCTACTACTCTAGCCAATCTGCCTTCTAATAAGGTAACTGCAATGACTGGTTATACCAAACCGTCGGATACAGGTGCAATTGCTGCTGGTGATTCACTTAATGCTGCTATTGGTAAACTAGAAGCTGCATGGGATTGGGTTGAACTATAATATATGTACAAGAAGGAGGGAGTAGCATCCCTCCTTTATTTTATAATGATTAAAATTTAAGTGATATGGCAATTAATAAGAAATTAATTCACTTTAATAAGAAAGCTACTTTTAACTCACAGAAGTTATCAGCCAATGATTCTAATACTCAATATCAGGTAGGAGGTACTGGAACTGTTCAAACTGGAGCTCCTGACATTAACTATCAATCTATAGTTTATATTAAAGATTCTAAAGAAATTTGGACTCATGGACAATTCTATGCTACTGCTGTAACATGGAGTACTATTACAGGCAAGCCTAGTTTTGCTACTGTAGCTACATCGGGTAGTTATAATGACTTGAATAACAAGCCCACAATTCCTACTAAATTACCTACCCCAAACGCATTGACCTTTACTGGTGCAGTAACAGGCACATGGGACGGTAGTTCAGCTAAAACTGTAAACATACCTTCTGGTTCTTCATACACATTACCGTTAGCATCGAACAGTACCCGTGGAGGTATCAAGTTATCAAGTAGCACACAGGGAGGAACTCCTAACGGAATTACTACAACTTCAAGCAGAACATATGCTGTTCAGGTTAATAGTAATGAACAAGCAGTAGTAAATGTTCCTTGGACTGATACTAAATATACTCTTCCTACTGCTTCAGCATCTACTCTAGGTGGTGTAAAAGTAGGAAGTGGTTTGGCAATTAGTAATGGTGTTCTATCTGCTACAGGTGGTGGAGAAGCCGACTCAGTTGCATGGGGCAATGTGACAGGTAAACCATCATGGATTGGTTCTTCTAAACCTTCTTATAGCTGGTCAGAAATCACAAGCAAGCCTACCTTAGTTAAACAAGTAGAACCTGGAACTCCCAGTACGGATTGGCAATCAGCGTATGTTCCATTAGATGTTACATACAGTGATACGTCTACTTCTCATAAAATCATTTCTTTACCTATGGCTTCTCCAGCAAGCGGTAATAGTCAAGGTCGTGCAGGTTTAATAACTGGTGTTGATAAGAAGAAACTTGATGACTTTACAGATACAAAGAACACAGCAGGTGCAACAAATTCTACTGATAGACTATACCTAATTGGAGCTACATCACAAGGAGCTAATCCACAAACTTACAGTAAGAATGGTGTTTACATAGAAGATGATGGAATTCTTATGTCTTTGCAAGGATTTGAAGGTGGTGCAATTACATCAACAGCAGCTATCTATGCAGCTAATGGATTCTTTGATACATCTGATGCTAGAGTAAAAACTAACGTAGTAGAAATTGATGCAAGTAAAGCTGATGCTGTTAGACTAGTAGAGTTTGATAGAACAGACAAAAAACATCATGGCTATGGAGTAATTGCTCAAGAACTTGAGAAAGTGTATCCAGAAATGGTGAACACTGATAGTGAAGGATTTAAATCAGTTAACTATAACGAACTTGCTATGGTTAAAATTAAATATCTAGAGGATAAAGTTGCAAGACTTGAAGCTCTAGTTGGAAGATTACTCGCAGAGTGATTGTTATAATCGCATAATGTTTTCATTAAGAAGGTCGCCAATAGGCGGCCTTTCTTTGTTTGTACCTGATTACTAAAACCACCTATGCAATAAATTAATTGTTAACGAGTGAAATAATTTGGTAATGTCCAGAATTTAACGTAACTTTGCAACATCGAATTTGGAAGTATAGTATATTTATATATTATGCCCTCAACAGATATTGTATTATTTATCGTAAATTTATTTAATTATGGCAGAATTTCTAACAATGGACGAAGCTAAGTCAAAGTTCGGTACTAAAGGAAGAACAAACGCTGGACTTACACTTGGTATTATCGGTACTGCATTAGCAGCTTTCGCTGGAAACAACGGAGGATGTGGTTGTGGTAACGGTGGCGGAATCCTTGGAAACCTCTTTGGAGGTAACAACAACTGTTGCGCTATGCAGGCAGCTGAAAATGCTAAAACCTTAGCTATGGCTCAAGGACAGCAAGCTGATAACCTATCATGGGCGAACGGAGTACGTACAAGTTACTAAATTTGATGTTATTCACAATATCCAATACACTGATTGTAAAGGAAATGTAAGAGTGTCTACAGAGTCTACATCTACGATTATGGAGACTGCTGCAACTAGTGAAACTATTACCACTTTGACACCAACAGTAACTAAAGTTATAGATGTGATTATACCTAACGGAGTTAGTATTGTTAGTCAACAAGTACTTGATGAATTGCCTACTTCTCTTCCTGTTAAGGGACATTGTGCATATTCAGTATTTGATGTTAGAGTAACACCTGCTCCTGCACCAACAGCCGCAATTGCGTCAGTAGCTAAATCTAAATAACATGTTTGGACAACCATTCGGTAGTAACTACACGGATTTACAGAACCATTACATGCAACAATTACAAGCGATGCAACAAGCTCAACAAGCACAGCAGAAGACCCAACCTATTCTAGATGAAATAAACAGAGAGGTTGGGTCTCTGTCTTTAGATGAGCAGAAGGTTCTAGCACAGATGCCAGAATATCAAATGGCTAAGCAAACCTATGAAGCTGGCTTTATGTCATTCTTAGGCACTAAGTTTAGTCAAGAGTTCGTGTCATCAGCAGATGGTAAAGTAGCAGCTGATAATCTATTAGCTACTATTAGAAAGAGTAAAGAGCACATTCATGCTCAATTAAAAGCTAAAGAAGATAAGGTTAACACATTATTAGAACTTGTGGAACAGGACCCAGAGATTAAGAAGAGATTAGACGAAGTTATGTTAAGTAAAAGTAAGTAATGAGCGATAAAGAAATTGTATTTCAAACTATTAATAAGTATGCTAAAGACTTGGCGAGTAACCTATTTCATTTTAATAGCGTGGCAAGTCAAGCTGTTATCACATACGTAGTTAAGAATATGGAAGATAAATATGGTAAGTATTTAGACATATTCACAGATGTGCACGGCAATATTAATCTAGAGTTGCTTGCCAATGCAGTTAAAGCAGAGATGAAAGAGAAGTCTGCTGATGGGTTTGTAGTTAACATTCTTAACAAGCCAGTAAGGTTTGGAGAGGACGACGTTAATCAATTAGTAGAAATATTTAAGACATTTAAACAGAACAATTAATCCAAATTCGAGCCATGATTAATTTACGATTAGAGAGAACTTATAAAGGTGTGTCTTATACTATAGGGAAGCTGTACCTAAACGGTAAGTATTTCTGTGACACTCTTGAGGATACAGACAGAGGGCTGAAAGATACTATGCCTACAGAGGAAATTGAGAAGATTAAGGTGTATGGTAAAACCGCTATACCTACCGGCACATATAAGGTTGATATGAATACAGTCAGTCCTAAGTTTAAGGATAGGACTTGGGCTAAGCCATATAGTGGTAAATTACCTAGATTATTAGATGTTAAAGGTTACAGTGGAGTTCTTATTCACGTTGGTAATAAACCAGAAGATACATTGGGATGTCTTTTAGTTGGAGAGAATAAGGTTAAAGGGCAAGTTATTAATAGTACTGCTGCATTTAATAGACTTATGACTGAACTTAATAAGGACAAGAATATAGAAATAACTATTGAGTAATGAGCAACTTTGATAAATTATTTGGAAGAACTTATAGTACAGTAGGTAACTCTGATTCTGACTTTATTATTAAAACTAGAGGACAGGTTAAGGTACAATGGGGCAAGAAGTTCATTGACATTATAAAGGACGGTAAACTTAATGTTGATGCAGAGGTCATTAAGAAAGTATCTTCTCCTGACAGAATAAGTTCTGATGGTATTTATTATGTGGAGAGCACTAATGAAGTAATGCTCAAAATAGGAAATACTGTTATCAATTTATCTGATGATGGGTCAGGAACATTTGTATCGTTTTTATCTAAGCAAGACACTACAGAAGAGCAGAAGGCAGTAGCCTGTTCTAATATAGGATTCAGATATGAAACTGAGGAGGCTGCTACTTTAGCTGGAGTAAGGAATGGGGTGGTTTTTATTGATGAAACTGAACGTTTCTTTATTGTCAATGATGGAATATTTACTAAGTATCCGTCTGAAATAAGTATGCCTTATACAGGCCAATTTGTTATCCAGAAGTCTGATAGTTCTGTAGGGGCTATAATCATAAATGGAGAGGGAATTGGCAATGCTCTTGTATTAGGTACCACTTCTAATGGAGCTTCTTTATATAGAGAGAACGGTGCTACATATGTGAAAAACAGTGCAGGCAACATAATACTAAGAATAGGTAATTCAAACGTGGTAGTTGCAGGAACGTCTGAAACTATCTTCTCTACTGATATTACAACTAGCGGCTCTGTCATATCTGACTCTATCTCTTCAAATTCGTTTTCAGATAATTACGGATTTAAATTGTATATAGAGAACGGTAAATCTAAATTAGTAGTTGACAGCGTTATAGAACGTAGCCCTTCTGACAATTCTGTAGAAGTAACCTTTTCGGAGCTGTTGGAACTCATCAATAATGAAGACTTGATAGTAGGGGCTAAGTAT
Source organism: Megamonas sp. (assembly GCF_986095205.1). Lineage (NCBI taxonomy): Bacteria > Bacillati > Bacillota > Negativicutes > Selenomonadales > Selenomonadaceae > Megamonas > Megamonas sp. Next base: position 26,338 of record NZ_CFQVBI010000070.1, read on the forward strand.
GTAATAAAAGACTTTCAGAATGAGTGGGAACTAACTACTGAAGATGATACACAGGAGCCTTCCAATGAGGATGACACAAAAGATGATGAAGAATTAACTGATGAGAGTGAAAGTACTCCAGACCCTCCTGTTAACACACGACCTCTAGTAGTTACAGCAACCACTACTTCTACTTTAAATCCGATAGCATATTATAAAGACTTTCCCAGTTGGGAAATTGAATATGATGTGAATTACCAAGAAGTGTTTCAACTTCCTGGAATTGATGAGGATGGAGCATCTGTAATGGAAGATGTAATGGCTAAGGGGAGAATTACTAAATTAACAGATGAGAAGGGCAATTCCTGTAACTATGACTTTAAACATCTAAAATTTAAAATCACTGAAGACGGTGTAGATAAGTGGATTTATACATTTAGAAACGGAGAAGAGGATTTAAGTTTAACTGATACATGTAGGAATAATGTATTAACTGTTAATAATTACGAGATTAAATCTGAAACTGTGACTGTACGTGACAATGGTAATATTGTTACATTACAAGGAACTCTTTCTGATAATAACTTTGGAACTATTAATAGCAACTTTAACTTCTCCGGGACTGCTAATAAATTGAATGTGTCCGGAACATTAGAGAATGTAACATTTAAAGAAGATTCCACTATAGATGAGGTAGCTATTAGAAGTCTTACTAACGTAACATTTAATGAATCGTTCTCAAGGACTACATTCCATTCAGATATAAACGATGTTGACTTTGATACTACTGTATACGCTCTACTTTATGATAATGAAAAGGTAAAAGATGTATATTACAACAATAATACAGTCTCTGTTATTTGTATTCCTGATATGTCAACTGCAACATCTGGAATACCTGCGGGCACAATAGTAATGTATAACGGAACATCTGGAATACCTGCGGGCTGGGCTATATGCGATGGTACTGAAGGTACTCCTAACTTGACTGGCAACTTCATTAAAGCCAGTGAAACTGCTGGTGAAACAGGGGAATTTATACCTGCAAGCTCCGGTAGTTCAACTGAAACTCCTATTACATATTACTCATTAGTGTTTATTATGAAATTGGCTTAATGGAGATAGCAATATTTAGTGATAGATTACTAATTTACATTAAATTAAGAATAATTAGTCTTTAATTTTAAGGTATGGAAATTTATCACTAAATTTGCAAATAACTTTAAAAGGGAATAATATGGACATGAAATTAGAAGAATTAGGTTTTGACGATGAAGACCTGCTAGGTGAAAACGGTGTAGTGCAAACAGGAGACCTTGATGATGACATTAAACGTTGGATTGACAATGATACTCCAGTAGATTTGGATGAACCATTGGACAATCAAGAACCACCTAAAGAAGGTGACGGAGATACAGAACCTACAGAGGATGATTTAATCACAACTATGCTCAAAGCTAAAGGAATCAATCCAGAGGCTATTAAGTTCCAAAATGATAACGGAGAAGTAGAAGAAATTCCATTCTCTGAACTATCTAGGGAAGAGCAATTAGAGCTTTTAAACTATGATGATACAGATTATAATTATGGTTTAGAGCCAGAAGAGATTGACCTTATTAACGAGCTTAGAAGAAATAATTTAAGTGTAGATGACTACCTGGAATCTCATAGACGTCAAGCTATTCAGGATTACCTAGACCACCTAGAAGATGAACCAGAATATCAAGTAGATGGCATGACAGATGATGAACTATTTATTGCAGATTTAAAGGCAAATGTCCCAGAACTTACTGATGATGAAGCTTTAGAACAGTTAAATCTTGAGAAGCAAAACGAAGCTCTCTTTAATAAGAAGATGAGCGGAATGAGAGCTAGCTATCAGCAACGCGAAGAAGCAGCTATGCAGCAAGCTCAAGCAGAAGCAGAAGCTCAACAGAAAGAAATGTATGAAGCTTACGAAGACGAAATTTTACAAGCTATTCAAGATAACGAAACTATAGATTTGGGAGAGTCATCATTAACGCTATCAGAGGACGATATGAATGAAATTGCTTCCTTTATCTTAGATTCAGATGCTGCTGGAGTAAGATACTTAGCCAAAGCCATTAATGACCCACAAATGCTAGTGCAGATGTCGTGGTTTGCTCTTAAAGGACAAGAAGCTATACGTCAAATCTCCGAATATTATAAACATCAGATTACAGAGCAATCCAAAGCCAATTATAAGAAAGGTTATGAGGATGCTAAGGCTGGCAGAGCCTCTAATCCTGCTAAGACTGTAGTTAAAAGACCAGAGCAGCAAACTGGTCGTAAACCTAAAACAACATCTATTTACGATTTAGATTAAAATCCAAATAAATTATTATGATAGTAGCAAATTTCGTAACTAATCGCGCCACTATGGGCGACACTAGAACTTATGAAGACTTCTATAAGTTTCTAGGAACTAAACCAACTAGACTTGGTGTAGTATCAAGACTCTACCCAGAATTGACTGCTTCTTACCTAACAGAATCTTTGAGAAACATCTTCTACATGGATTCTAAATCAAATAACAAGTACAGAAGCATTGACTCAATGTACTTTGAATGGGAAGTTGAAACCAACTACATTAAGAGAGTTGAGTTTGCAGATGTACCAACTGAAACTGGAGAGAACGGAACTGAAATCGTAATGGCTTTCAAAGAGAACTATTACCAGAAGTACGACATCTTCAAGATTGACAAAACAATGCAGCAATGCTTTGTAACCCAGAGACCAGTTCGTAAAGCTGATAATTACTGGGAAGTAACTGTTAGACTTATTGACAACGACTACTCTAGTGTTCTTGACCTTAGCGGATGCCAAATTGGTGACACTACTCGTTTCCAATCTAACGCTATGCCAGAAGCACACGAAGAGGG
>NZ_CFQVBI010000071.1:0-91327 GCF_986095205.1 Megamonas sp.
AATTACCTCCTTCGGTGGTACTGTTTCTTACTATTATTATACGCTATTTCTCGTCAAAAATCAACCATTTGTTGTGACAGAGCCTAAATAAAAAGAGTACAGAATTTATCTGTACTCTTTTTATTTCTGTTTATATTTAGATTTCTATTTTTATATTTATTTTTTCTTTTTAAGCATATAACCTATAGCTAAAATAATAATCCATAAAGGTAAAATATACAAAGCATTTCTAGTATCAGGAATTTGATACATCATGAATGCAATAAAAATCAAAAATACAATACATAAATAATTGATGATTGGATAACCAATAGATTTAAAATGTAAATCTTTATCTTGCCCTAAACGAGCTTTAGCTTTTCTAAATTTCAAATGTGTAACAATGATGATAAACCAACTAACAAGTACCGCTGCTACTGCAATAGAAACTAGATACATAAATACTTTTCCAGGGAAAAGATAATTTAAAACTACTGCGATTAATGTAATTCCTGAAGAAATAAAAATGCCAACCATTGGCACGCCATTTCTAGTTAAAGCAGTTAAAATCTTAGGAGCATTTCCTTGACTAGCTAAACCATATAACATACGTGAATTACTATAAATAGCACTATTATAAACAGATATAGCCGCTGTTAATACTACTATATTCAATAAATTTGCTGCAGCAGGTATCCCAATATTAGAGAAAATCTGTACAAATGGACTTGCTTCTAATCCCACTTCATTCCATGGATATAAAATCATTAAAACGACTAAAGTACCAATATAAAAAATAAGAATTCGCCAAATAACTTGGTTTATAGCTTTAGGAATAGATTTTTGTGGTTCATCTGCTTCACCTGCAGTAATACCGATTAATTCTATACCGCCAAAAGAGAACATAACTACTACTAAAGAAAGAGCAAGACCCCACCAGCCATTTGGCAAGTAACCGCCATGACTCCAAAGATTGCTGAGATTTTCAGGAAATGTTCCCATATCTGTACAAATAATATATATACCAAAAATAATCATACAGCAAATAGCAACTACTTTAATAATAGCTGTACAAAATTCAAATTCACCATATAATTTTACATTGATTAAATTAATCACTGTGATGATAATTAAACAAATAAGAGCAGAAAGCCATTGTGGTACATCTGGCAACCAATAATTTATATAAATACCTACAGCTGTTAATTCTACCATACTAACGATGACATAATTCATCCAATAATTCCAACCAGATAAAAAACCTACGAATTCATGCCAATAAGTATTTGCATATGAACTAAATGAGCCAGAAACTGGATTATCTACAGCCATTTCTCCTAACATGCGCATGATAAAAAATATTACACAGCCACCAATTAAATAAGATAGTGAAATAGCTGGCCCAGCCAATTGAATTGTTGAAGCCGAACCATAAAATAGACCTGTACCAATAGCGCCACCTAAAGCAATCATCTGTAAATGACGATTTTTCAAACCACGCTTTAGACTTTGCTGTGAATTTGTTTTCATTTTAATTCCCTCCATCAATCAAATAAGGTAATTAATTAAAAACCCTGTAGGTTTTCTATTCCTACAGGGTTTAATTATTAATAGTACAAATAGATGTTACTATTATACACTATTTTATTTGTAATTTAAAAGACCTTTTTCACCAGCAACAACATTTTGTCCAATTTTAAAAACTTCAACTTTATTATTGCCAGTAAAAGCAATAGGAGATACGAGTGATTTACCTGCTTCTTGTACAGCTTCTAAATCCACAACTACTAAAACATCACCTTGTTTTACTTCATCACCGACTTTTATATTAGAAGAAAAACCTTCGCCTTCCATTTCAACTGTATCAATTCCAATATGAATTAATACTTCTGTGCCGTCTTCTTTAGCTTCCAAACCAAAAGCATGACCAGTAGGGAAAGCAGCTGTTACTTTAGCATCAAAAGGTGCAACAACTGTACCATCTGTTAATTCAATACCGCAACCATCACCCATCATTTTTTGAGCAAATGCAGGGTCTGGAATATCGCTCATAGCCACCACTTTACCTGTCATCGGTGAAACAAAATTTTTTTCATTAGACTGAAATAGTTTTGAAAATAATCCCATTTATTTATCCTCCAAAATCTTAAACATACTACTTACGTTTTTTATTTATTATATACTAAGCTAGTATTACATTGCAATAAATATTCTAAATCATCATTAATTTTTGCAATTTAATTTCAAAATTTACTATAAAAAAAGACTTAATCTGTGATATGCACCCAAAATTAAGTCTTTTTTATATCATTAATATATATTTATTAAATTTAATCTGTCAATTTAAGTAATCTTTTACCATCTGCAATCGCCACAACGGTTATGATGATGTCTGCCACCATCACGATAGCCATCACCATTGCCATCACGGTAACCGCGACCATAGCCACAACCATATCCATAGCCTTCGCCATCACAAAGAGCTTGTCTTTCTTCAATAGAAGCTAAAATTTTATCTGCTTGTTCTTGAGTAAATCTGCCATCTGCTACACGTGCTGCTAATTGATCTTTTCTAAGTTCTAAAATTTCTGCTTTAAACTCATCTAATTTGCCAGCTTCTTTAGCGATAGTGCCAAAAGATTTACCTGTATCGTGTCTTTCATCAATAACACTTTCTACGCTACGACCAGTGAGTCCAGCAACTATTTCTGCTGGATTATTATAAGCAGATGTCGCAAAAGCTGTAGTTGCAACGCTCAATGCTAATAATCCTGTAACGATAATTTTCTTTAAGTTTTTCATATTTATTCCTCCCTACTTATCTCTTATCTTTGATTATATTATAGCAAGACTTTTTGTCAAAATTATGTCTTTTTTGTTTTATTTTAATGGTATTTTAAAAATAAATTTTGCCCCACCATCAAAATTATTTTGAGCAATTAATTCTATATTATGTCTTTCTGCTATCTGTTTTGCTATAGCTAAACCTAAGCCTGTACCTACTTTATTATGCTCACCATGAGTTTTGTAAAATCTATCAAAAATATGTGGCAAATCTTTTTCATTTATGCCTATGCCATAATCACGAATAATAATTGTGTCATTTTTAGCCAAAACATCTACCTTATTATTTTCAAAAGAAAATTTGATGGCATTATCTAATATAATCAAAAACATTTGACGGAGTCTTCCATAATCACCAGAAATTTTTAAATTAGGATTTTTTAAATTAATATTTATATTAATATTTTTATTTTTAGCAATCTGTCTTGCACTTCTAACTACATCAGAAATTACATCATTTAAATTTAACTCCTGCTTTTCAATCGCAAAATCTGGATTTTGTAATCTGGATAAATCAAGCAAATCCCCTACTAATCTTTGCAAAAATTTAGCTTCATTTAACATCTGTAAATGATATTCATCAATTTGCTTAGGGTCTGTAATAATCTTATCACAAAGTGCTTCTAAAGAGCCTCTAATAACCGTTACTGGTGTTCTAAGTTCATGTGATATATTAGACACAAAATCCTTTCGCATTTGTTCTAATTTTAAACTTTCTTTACTAGCTTCATCTAAACGTCCAGCTAATAAATCCATTACATTTGCCAATTCTCCAACTTCATCTTTCTGTTTTATATTACATTTAGCCTGATAATTACCTTCGGCTAATTGCATTGCCACAGATTTCATCTTTGTCAAAGGTTTAGTGAAAAAATATGAAAATAATATTGCTAAAGCTAAAACAATAATAAGTGCTAAAATTATACTTATGCCCAAAATCATAAGCCCTTGATAAATCCCATCAGTGGTACCTTCTACAGGCGAATGCAACAATACAGCTCCCCATACTTTTCCATTTGCATCTTTTATCGGTACACCTACAGTTAATGTCAATTGCGATAAAACATCACTAAATCCTTCACTAAATACTGTTTTATCTTGAAAGACTTCTCTGATAACTTCACTAGCATTTGGTGGCAACTCAGAAAAAGTATAATTTGCATGCATCATTTTATGATGTTGCATATTTCTTGGTGTGATGACATTCATATTCTCGTCTACAATCCAGACATTATAGCCCATAATTTCACTACTAAAATATAAATGCGCGCCATATCCCATACCATTATATCGTCTACCTGTTGATAATGATTGTGCTAGCGATTGCGCATAATTTTGTAATTGCATCTTATGCAAATCCACAGTATATTGCTTGAATAATACTAAAAACACACCACTGATTATAATGGAAAAAATTATCAAGGCTAGTGCAAAACTTAAGCTTAATTTTAGAGCTATTTTATTGTTTAACATCATCACTTACCTCAAATTTATAGCCAACTCCCCAGATAGTTTTTATTTCCCACTTATCATGAGGATATTTTTCCAATTTAGCACGCAATCTCTTTATATGGCTATCTACTGTTCTACTATCGCCGATATAATCATATCCCCATAATTTATTCAATAACATATCACGAGAAAAAACTCTATCTTTTTTTGTAGCTAAAGTCCATAAGATTTCAATTTCTTTTTTTGTAAGTGATAATACTTTATTATCTATACTCACTGTATAATCAGCTAAATTTATCTGTAAATTATCATAACTAAAAACTTGTAAATTTTCTGTTTTAGGCTGAATACGTCTTAAAATAGCCTTTATTCTAGCCATTATCTCTCCTGGCGAAAAAGGTTTTACTATATAATCATCAGCACCGATTTCCAGTCCCATAATCTTTTCAAAATCTTCACCACGAGCAGTAATCATTATAATTGGCACATTAGAAGTTTTGCGAATTACTCGACACACTTCAAAACCATCTATTTTAGGCATCATGACATCTAATAAAATAATATCTGGTCTCTCCCTTTGAAATACATCTAAAGCCTCTTGTCCATCTACAGCAATAACAGTTTGATATCCTTCCTTTCTAGCATAAGCTTCTAAAATAGAAATAATTTGTTTATTATCATCTACAATCAAAACCTTCATAAAAAAACTCCCTTTATATCTATATTTTTTATTCTAAAAGTTTATAAAAAAAGTGCATAAGATAAAGTAAAAACTTTTTCTTACACACTTTTAGCTTACCCTATTTTTATATTACAAACAAGGTGAATATATTTAGATTTTTTCAGTAGTGGAAATAGCAGGTTCTTTAGCTACAGCATCTGCTTGTTTTTCTTCTACTACTTCAGCATTTTTCACTTCTTCTGTAGTGGAAGTTTCTTTTTCTTCGCTATTTGCTTCTTTGATTTCGCAAACGCCTTCTAAGCTACCAGTTTCCATGATAATTTTTAAATCTTTTTCTTCTAAAGTTTCTTTTTCAATCAAAGCTTTAGCGATTAAATGAAGTTTATCTATATTTTCGATTAATAATTTACGACATTCATCGTAAGCTTCTTCAATATAACGACGAACTTCTTTATCAATAGCACAAGCTACATCTTCACTGTAATTGCGTTGATTATTGAAATCACGACCTAAGAATACTTGATGATCTTGTCCATCACCAAAAGCAATCGGACCTAATACATCACTCATACCATATTGAGTAATCATACTACGAACTAAACCAGAAGCTTGTTGAATATCATTAGAAGCACCTGTACTGATTTCTTTAAGTACAACTTCTTCAGCAACACGACCACCGAGCATAGTTTTCAATCTATCAAGTAACTCTCCACGTGTAGCATAAGAGCGATCTTCTTTTGGTAACATTAAAGTATAACCGCCAGCTCTACCACGAGGAATAATTGTTACTTTATGCACAGGATCAGCATTTGGTAATAATAAACCGATTAACGCATGACCGCCTTCATGATATGCAGTTAGACGTTTTTCACGATCACTGATTACTTTAGATTTTCTTTCAGGACCTGCAATTACACGTTCTATTGATTCTTCTAAAGAATTCATAGAAATAGTCTTTTTATTTCTACGTGCAGATAAAAGCGCAGCTTCATTTACGAGATTACTTAAATCAGCACCTGTAAAACCTGGTGTACGGCGAGCTAATACATCAAGATTAACATCACTATCTACAGGTTTACCTTTTGTATGCACTTTTAAAATAGCTTCACGACCACGAACGTCTGGTCTATCAACAACGATTTGTCTATCAAAACGTCCTGGACGTAAAAGAGCTGGGTCTAAGATATCTGGTCTATTTGTAGCTGCGATGATAATAATACCTTCATTAGCTGCAAATCCGTCCATTTCAACGAGTAATTGGTTAAGTGTTTGTTCACGTTCATCATGACCGCCACCTAAACCTGCTCCACGCTGACGACCAACAGCATCAATTTCATCGATAAATACGATACATGGTGCATTTTTCTTAGCTTGTTCAAATAAATCACGAACACGAGATGCACCAACACCAACGAACATTTCCACAAAATCAGAACCACTGATAGTGAAGAATGGAACGCCAGCTTCACCAGCTACAGCTTTAGCAAGTAAAGTTTTACCTGTACCTGGAGGGCCAAATAATAATACACCTTTTGGAATTCTTGCACCAAGGTCATTGAATTTCTTTGGATGTTTTAAGAACTCTACAACTTCAGCAAGTTCTTGTTTTGCTTCATCAGCACCAGCAACATCACTGAAAGTAACTTTTACTTTACCATCACCCATCATTTTGGCACGGCTTTTACCAAAGCTCATTACACGGCTACCGCCACCTTGTGACTGTTGCATGATGAAAAACCATACACCAATGAGTAAAAGCATAGGAAGTAAAGAAGAAAATAATGTTGTCCACCATGGTGTTTCAGGCGGATTTTCTGCTTTTATATCTACGCCATTATCGCGAAGAGTTTTTACAAGTTCTTCATCGCTATTTGGATATCCTGGAGTAATAGTTGTAAATTCTGTACCATCTTTCAATGTACCTTTAATATTGCTATTTTGCATAACAACTTTAGCTACATTTTTGTCATCGACTTGTTTTACAAATTCAGTGTAATTTATTTCTTGTTTATTGCTTGTATCTACTGAAAAATGGTCGATTACAGTTATTGCTACAAGAATGATTAACAAGTAAAAACCCACATTCCTCAAAAATTTATTCAATCTTATGCCTCCTCATAGCATTGTCTTCAAATCATAATGATTAATTATATCATATAAACACGTTAATTAATAGTTATTCTATGTTAATTATCATTATTTTGTATATACTTCTGGTTTTAAAATACCAATATATGGTAAATTACGATATTTGCTATCATAATCTAAACCATAGCCAACTAAAAATTCGTTAGGCACTTCAAATCCTACATAATCAACTTTTACATCAACTTCTCTACGTTCAGGTTTATTTAATAATGCACATAATTTTACGCTAGCTGGATGACGAGATTCCATATTTTTCAATAAATAAGATAAAGTAAGACCAGAATCTACGATATCTTCAATGATGATAACATGTTTGCCTTCAATGCTAAAATCTAAATCTTTTAAGATTTTAACTGCACCGCTACTAGTAGAACCTTTACCATAGCTAGATGCTGCCATAAAATCAAAAGATACAGGAACATTGATTTCACGCACTAAATCAGCATAGAAAATAATAGCACCTTTTAAAATACCAATAGCATAAATTTCTTTTCCAGCATAATCACGATTGATTTCAGCTGCAATTCTTTTTACACCTTCACGTAATTGCTCTTCTGTATAAAGTACACTCTGGATATCATCTTTCATTGTTTTCATAATTTAAAACCCACCTAATTATTATTTTTTTAATTTTAAATATAGTATATGTTTACTATTTTTATTTACTAAATAATTATTATCTTGTTGTATACCAGCTATCCAAATAATTCCCTTTTCATCACAAACCAAAGGAATTTTATCTCTATCTTCTGCCGGTATCTTTCTATCAATTAGAATGTCTTTTACTTTTTTACTACCTGTCATGCCTTTAGGAGTTATTCTATCTCCATTTTGTCTTTTGCGAATAAATAAATCTCCATTAATCTTATCCATATCAATAAAACAATGTTCTCGACCAGATAATTTCATGACCTCATCTTGCCCACAAATTTTATCTATAATCAATGATTGTTCATAAGGCAATTTTATTTCTTTTTTCGTCAAAAGTAAACCTAAATCTATTTTTATGGATATATTTTGCTCTTTTTCCTCAGAATTTTCAATTGGCAAAATTTCTTTTTCACTAAAAGTTAATCTATCATAATTTATCTTTACTTGCAAATTCTTCGGTAATTGCAAAATTAAACCAGTATGTCCATTGTATAAAAACTTATCAATTTTATCAATATGAACAAAACTAATATTTTCTAAATTCCTTTTAAATTCTTTTATAATATACCTATATAAAGCATTTCTTATTGCCTTATGTTCTTGTTTCAATACTTTGATATCTATTTTTATAAATTTTCTGCCTTGATTATCTATATCTACTATGACTTTATCTTGATAAAAATTTTTTACATAGTAATTTATAAAATCATTTTCTTGAGCAATAATCTTGGCACTATTGCAAATAGCTGTTACTACTTTTGGATTATATGCTTTTAATCTAGGGATTAAATCCAAACGTATACGATTGCGTTCATAATCTAAACAATTATTTGTTTCATCTAAACAAGGATTGATATTTTCAGCTGAACAATATGCTTCAATTTCCTCACGATATAAACATAAAAATGGTCGTATAATATCTTCATTTTTAGCTTTCATACCGCTAAGACCTGCTGTTCCTGCACCTCTTAAAAGATGCTGTAATACAGTTTCTGCTTGGTCATTTAAATGATGTGCTGTTACTATCTTTGTGACATTTTGTGCTTTCGCTATTTTGCGTAAAAATTGATAGCGCAATTTTCTAGCCAAAGTTTCTACAGATAATTTTTCTGTTTTAAGATGCTCTAATACATTTAAATGTTCCATAAAAAAAGGAATATTTTTTTGCTCGCAATAATTTTTTACATACCATGCATCATTTAATGAACTTTCCTTGCGAATACCATGTTCAGCATGAGCTACAATAATCTCTAATTTATATTTAACACTGAGTTTTTGGAAGATATCCACAAGTGCCATGGAATCTGGCCCACCAGAACAAGCAATCAATAATTTATCATGAGCCTTAAATAAATCATATTCTCTAGCAAAATTTTCTACGCGCTCAATTATTTCCATTATATTTATTACATCTACATTATTATTTACGCTCATAAAAAAATTACCTCAAGATTAAATTCATATTCATATAATTTTCCAGCTATTAACAAAAAGCACTCTTTAAAAAATTAAAGAGTGCTTCTTAGTTTTATTCATATTTACGAGAACCGCCACCACGGCCACCACGTTTAGAATCTGTCTTACGACGTAAATCAGTAAGTTTTTCATCACTATCTTTTAAAAACTTGGATAATTTATCTTCAAAAGAAGCGCCGCTATTATTGTGTTTACGGAAGTCATTATTAAATTGCTTACGAGGAGCAGGACGATAATTACTACTCTGTGCAGAACGAGTATTTTGTTCTTCGACTTTTTTCTCCTGTAATTGTTTAATAGATAAACCTATTTTTCCATGGTCATCAACACTTAGTACTTTAACTTTGACTTTGTCTTTTTCTTTCAAAAAATCATTTACATCTTTAACGTAAACATCTGCAACTTCAGAGATATGTACTAAACCAACTTTTCCACCAGGTAATTCAACAAAAGCGCCAAATTTAGTAATACCTGTTACAACACCTTCTAGGATATTGCCAACTTCGATTGACATACTACTTTTATGTCCTCCTTAAGATAATTAGCTTTAAGCTTTTATTATTATAACCTTGCTAAACAAATAGTGTCAATAAAATGTTATTCTTTTTCTTCAGAAATATATGGCACTTCGCCTGGTTTTGTCATACCTAGCTCTTCACGAGCTACTTTTTCCACATATTCAAGCTTATTTAAATTATCTTTTTCTCTACTTAATTCTTCATTTATTTGCTTTGCTTTATTTAATCGCTCTTCGGCTATAATAGTCTGTTCTTCTACTTGGCTTAAATATACTTCTTGTTTAATAATTATAAATCCCAGATAACCAATCATTATCACAAAAGCGAATATTATAAACCGCTCCATTATTTTTCTGAACATATTTTCACCTATTAATTTATATTTCCCTAATACTAATCTAAACCTAACATATTTGCAATAACATCTGCTATATTATCGGAAGCATATGGTTTCTTTAACACCTTAGCATTATTTCTAAGTTTTGGCAAAATAGTTGCATCAGATAATACTTCACGTACTACCGCATCTAAGGTATCTTGATGTTTCACCCAAATGGCAGCTCCATTATCAGAAACAAATTTTGCATTATCCACCTCTGGCCCTGGTATTGGGTCATGTAAAATCATTGGTAATTCTCTAGTCAATGCTTCACTTATTGTAAGCGCACCAGGTTTACTGATTAAAAATGTAGCCACAGACATAAATTCTTGAATATTATGCGAATATCCCCATACGAAAATTTTATGCTTGGAATGCTGTGCATATTCATTCATCTCTGACCAAAGCGCTACATTTGCTCCTGTAATTACGAGAATTTGAATATCTTTTTTCAAGCGTTCTAATTGGCAAAGTGCATTTTTTACGCCACCTAAACCGAGACCGCCACCCATAATCAAAGCTACAGGTTTATCTTTTTCCAATTTGAATTTTGCCAATAAATCATCTCGATTATAATCTACACGGAAATTATATCCCACAGGTATACCTGTAACAAAAATACGTTCTTCTAATAAACCTTGATTTACCATTTCTTTTTTCAATAACTCATTAGCAGTAAAATAAATATCAATATTTTTATATAACCAAAATTGATGTACACAAAAATCTGTCATCACTGTGATTAAAGGAATATTTATTTCTCCTGTTTGCTTTAGATAAGATGCAGCTGCACATGGAAAAGGATGTGTACAAATAACCATATCAGCTTCATATTTTTTTATAAGCTCACGCATATCTTTTTTCATAGCATGAGCAAAAACAGATTGTATTGTACTTCCTTTTGTAGAATCTGATGTAAATTTATAGAAAAATTCATACACGCTTGGTGTATGGTCGAGCATCTTTAAATATATATCTTTAACTAGACTATTGAAATAGGCTGTTTCTGTTGACATAAAATCAATAACATTTATTTTATTGACAGGATATTTTCTCTTTATCGCCTCTGCAACAGCATTGGCAGCCTTATTATGACCAGACCCCATTGATGCTGTAACCACTAGAATATTTTTACCTGACATATATTTTCCCCCAGATTATCAACTTAGTTCAATCATATTTTAATTTCGAATTTGTTAAATATGTATTAAAGTCTTCTTATTACTTGCAATAATTTACATTTTATCATATTCATTTTATACTGTAAAACAAATAGCTATTAATTATATGTAAAAAATAAATTAAATACTATCTATAAAAATCAAGTATAGGAGGTAATATTTATTTATGAATAAACGTTGGGAAATTCTACCCATTGATGAAAAAAAACAAATCTTATTAGAAAAGAATTTGCATATATCTTCTAGTCTAGCTGAAATTTTAACTAGAAAAAATCTTGATGAAAACTCAGCTAAATTATTTCTCAATCCCACAAAAATTCCCTATCATGACCCTTTTTTGCTAAAGGATATGGAAAAAGCTTGCCAAAGACTTTTATTAGCTTTAAAAAATAAAGAAAAAATCTGCATTTATGGCGATTATGATGTAGATGGTGTCAGCTCCACTGCCCTTTTAATGACAGTTTTTACTAAATTAGGCTTTAATATAGACTATTATTTACCTGACCGCCATAGTGAAGGCTATGGTCTTCATATCGAGTCCTTACAAAAATTAATACCTAAATATGATTTATTAATCACTGTTGACTGCGGTATTACAGCTCTTGATGAAGTTGATTATGCCAAAGATAAAATCGATATGATTATCACAGACCACCATTTACCTCGTGAAATTCTTCCTGACGCCTTTGCTATTATCAATCCTACACAAACACAATGCAGTTATCCCAATAAAAATCTTTGCGGTGTAGGGGTAGCCTTCAAACTTTGTCAAGGACTATATCAAAGCTTAAATAAAGATATTCATGAATTAGAAAATTATTTGGATATTGTAGCTTTAGGCACTATAGCCGATATTGTACCTCTTGTTGACGAAAATCGTCGCATTGTCAAAAAAGGATTAGCTAATATTCAAAACTTAGGTATAAAAACTTTAATTGAAATCTGCCATTACGATGAAAATAATATAAATACAGGTCATATTGGTTTTGGTGTAGCTCCTCGCTTAAATGCTGCTGGAAGATTGACTCATGCTAGTATTGCTGTTGAACTATTATTAGCCACTGATAAACAAACAGCTCATCAAAAAGCATTATATCTAGATGAAGAAAATAAACAACGCCAAGAAATTGTAGAAGATATTTTTCACGAAGCTGTCAAAAAAATTGAAGAAAATAATCTTCAAGAAAATAAAATCATCATTGTTATTGGCGAAAATTGGCATGAAGGTGTTATCGGTATAGCAGCTTCTCGCCTACAAGAAAAATATTATCGACCTATAATAATCATAGCTACTAAAGATAATATTGGTAAAGCCTCTTGCCGTAGCATAGATGGACTCCATATGAAAAATGCCCTCACTTATTGTGAACAAGATTTAATGGTTTATGGAGGTCATTCCAAAGCAGCAGGTTTTACGATTGATTTAGCTAAATTAGATGATTTTATTTCACATATGCAAACATATGCTAATGAACATTTAACAGATGAAGATTTAATACCAATTTATCAAGTAGAAACAGTTTTAACACCTCAAGATATAACCATGGATTTTATTGATGAATTATCTTTACTTGAACCTTTTGGCATGGGAAATCCTAAACCACAATTTGTCTGTCAAAATCTCTTAGTCACTAAAAGCATGAAAATGGGCAAAGAAAATAATCATTTACGTTTTAATTTTGCTTATAATAATACACAATATACTGCTATTGGTTGGCATATGGCAGATGTTGCCGATGATATAAATAATAAATATGTAGATATTTTATTCCAGCCTGAATTAAACCACTGGAATGACCATACTTATCTACAATTTAAATTGAGTGATTTACGTCAAAGCAAACAAAAAATTTCTTATCTAGAAGAGTTTCCTGCTTATGACACAATCGGTAAAATATATCTTTGTCTGCGCAATCAAGAAAAAAAATATGGTCAAAATATATTTTCCCTTAAAGATTGTCAATCTTTATTAAAACAAATTTACAATCTAAATTTATCTGATTACAGTATAAAACAATGCCTGATTATTTTAAGTGAAATTAACATTTTAACGATAAATCAAGATAAAATTAAATTATTATCTTTACCTAATCAAAAAATAGATATAAAAAATTCCCCAACTTTTGCTAAACGATTTAATCTACAAAAGCTTTAAAAACCTTGATAAATTGACTTAAAATAATTTATTATATATAATTATAGAAGTTTTTTATTAGTAAATAATCAAAAATTTCAACTTAAAATATTGGAGGTAGATTAGTTTGAAGTATATGAGCGGAAAAGAACTCCGTAGAAGATACCTTGACTTTTTTGTCAAAAATGGACATTTAGAACTTCCTAGTGCATCTTTAATTCCAAAAGATGACCCTAGCTTATTGATGATTGGTGCTGGTATGGCTCCTTTCAAAGCTTATTTCACAGGTAAAATGACACCACCTTGCACTCGTATCACTACAAGTCAACGTTGCGTTCGTACTGGTGATATTGAAAACGTAGGTCGTACAGCTCGCCATCATACTTATTTTGAAATGCTTGGCAACTTCTCCTTTGGTGATTATTTCAAATATGATGCTATTAAATGGGCTTGGGAATTTTTAACTGGAGAATTAGAACTTCCAAAAGATAAACTTTGGGCTACAATCTATCCTGATGATGAAGAAGCATATAAAATTTGGACAACAGAAACTGACATCAATCCAGAACATATCGTTAAATTAGAAGATAACTTCTGGGAAATTGGTAGCGGTCCTTGTGGTCCTGACTCTGAAATTTTCATTGACCTCGGTGAAGAACGTGGTTGTGGTAGCCCTACATGTGGCGTTGGTTGCGATTGTGACCGTTATCTTGAAATTTGGAACCTTGTATTTACTCAATTTGATCGTACTGAAGATGGAAAATACAATCCACTTGTACATAAAAACATTGATACAGGTTGTGGTCTTGAACGTCTTGCTTCAGTATTACAAAATAAACCATCTAACTTTGAAACAGATTTAATGTTCCCTATCATTGAATATGCTAGCAAAGTTGCTAATAAAGAATATGGCAAAGATAAAGAAACAGATATTTCTTTAAAAGTTATTGCTGACCATGCTAGAAGTATTTCCTTCATGGTTATGGACGGTATCTTACCTTCTAATGAAGGTCGTGGCTATGTACTTCGTCGTTTATTACGTCGTGCTGTACGTCATGCTCGTATGCTTGGCATCGAAGATAAATTCTTAGCTGGCGCTGTTGATGTAGTTGCTGAAATCTACAGTGGTGTTTATGATGAACTCACAAATAGAAAAGATTACATCAAAAAAGTAATCAGCTTAGAAGAAGACCGTTTTGCAACTACATTAACTCAAGGTATGGATTTATTAAATGCTGAAGTTGAAAAACTAAAAGCTGAAAATAAAACTGTTCTTGATGGTGAAGTTGGTTTCAAACTCTATGATACTTATGGTTTCCCTTGGGAATTAACAGATGAAATTCTCCATGAAAATCATATGACTTTAGATAAAGAAGCTTTTGATAAAGCTATGAACGAACAACGCACTCGTGCACGTAATGCTCGTGGCGAAAACAAACGCATGGATATTCCTGATTTACGTGATAGCAATATCGGTGAATTAAAAGTTGATGAAACTGCTCGTCAAGCTAAAATCGTTTGCATTTGGAAAGATGCTAAAACTACAAATAGCCTTGAAGACGGCGATGAAGCTGGTCTTATCTTAGACGTTACACCATTTTATGCTGAAGGTGGCGGACAAGAAGGCGATATTGGTAGCTTAAAAACAGATATGGGTAAAGCCCAAGTTATCGATACTAAAAAATTACCTGATGGTTCTGTTTATAATATTGTTCATGTAACTGAAGGTAGTCTTCATGTTGGAGATACTGTAGAAATAACTGTAGATATGGAAAATAAACTCGCTTCTGCACGTAACCATACAGCAACACATCTTTTACAAGCTGCTTTAAAACGTGTTGTTGGCGACCATATCAATCAAGCTGGTTCTGCTGTAAATGCTCATCATTTACGTTTTGACTTCTCTAGCTTTGAACCAATCTCTGCTGAACAATTACAACAAGTAGAAGAAATGGTAAATGCTGAAATTTTAACAGGTAAAGATGTAGAAATTTCTCATATGAACCAAGAAGATGCTAAAAAAGCTGGTGCTATGGCATTATTCGGTGAAAAATATGGCGATATCGTTCGTGTAGTTACTGTACCTGGATTTAGTATGGAACTTTGCGGTGGTAGCCATGTTAAAAATATTGGTCAAATCGGCATGTTCAAAATCATCGGCGAATCTGGTGTAGCTGCTGGCGTTAGACGTATTGAAGCTATCACTGGTAAAGCTGCTATTGATTATATGAATGCTAAAGCTAAACTTTTACAAACAGCTATAACAACTTTAAAAACTAACGAAAGCAATCTTTGCGATAAAATTGCAAACCTTCTTCAAGAAAATAAAGAAATGAAAGCTGAAATTGCTAAAGTTCAAGCTGAACGTGCTAAAGCTGATTCCAATAAATTATTAATGGCATTAAAAGAATATAATGGTGTCAATGTAATTGTTGGTAAAATTCAAGCTGCTAACATGGATGAACTTCGCAACAATGCAGACCTTCTTTGCAACAAATTCGATAAAGCTGGTGTAGTTGTTCTCGGTGCTATACTCAACGATAAAGTTAACTTCGTTGTAAAAGCAAATAAAGACGGTGTAGCTCGTGGCTTACACGCTGGTAAAATCGTAAAAGAAGTAGCTATGATGGCTGGCGGTAACGGTGGCGGTCGCCCTGATATGGCTCAAGCTGGTGGTAAACAGCCAGAAAAATTAAATGATGCTTTTGTTAAAGCTCATGAAGTAATTCAATCTCAAATTAAATAATTATATTTAAACTAGCAAGGAGGCTAATTATCTAGCCTCCTTTTGTTTTCTTAAAGTAATATTGACTGTTTTTAAAACTATTTTTTTGTTATAATTAGTACATAGATTATAGATTAATCTACTATATGACAATATATAGATATTTGAGGTGATTATTATGTCCAACATTAAAGATGAAACTATGATGTTTAATTTTGGTGCAGATGATGATAAAGCAGCAAAAGCACTTTGCTTATCTTGCCGTGCTATGCTTGAAAAAGGTTACAGTCCAATCAATCAATTAGTTGGTTATCTTTTATCTGATGATCCAGCTTATATTACAAGTAACAAAAATGCTAGAAATGAAATTCGTAGACTAGGACGAGATGAATTACTAGAAGAACTTGTACGTTTCTATTTAGAAAACAATGAGAATATAAAAAAAGGTGAATAAATATTTATGAGAATAATGTCCCTTGATATCGGTGATAGAACTGTTGGCATTGCCGTAAGTGATGAACTTTTATTCACAGCACAAGGTGTGGAAACAATTCGCCGTAAATCTTATAAACATGATTTAGCTCGTATTCGTGAATTAAGCAAACAATACGAAACTAAAAAATTTGTCGTTGGCTTACCTAAAAATATGAATGGTACAGTTGGCGAACGATGCGATATTGTAAAACATTTTACAGATAAAATCCTAGAAGATATTCCTGATGCTGAAATTATCTTTTGGGATGAACGTTTATCTACTGTTGCTGCTGACCGTTATTTATTAGAAGCTGATGTCAGTCGTGCAAAACGCAAAAAAGTTATTGATAAAATGGCTGCTGTATTTATTTTACAGGGCTATCTTGATAGTTTAAAATAACTTAAATTTTATGATTTCATTTGGAGACTTTTTATTTATATGACTAGAATTGATAGACGAAATGCAGACCAATTGCGTCGTTTTAAAATAACAAAATACTTTCAAAAATATCCAGCTGGCTCTGTTTTAATTGAAACAGGCAATACTAAAGTAATTTGTGCTGCTACTATTCAAGATGGCGTTCCTTCATTTTTACGTGGTAGCGGTACAGGCTGGTTAAATGCTGAATATTCTTTACTTCCATCAGCGACATTGACCCGTTCTCCTAGAGAAGCCTCTCGTGGTAGACAAAATGGCAGAACACAGGAAATCCAACGTCTTATAGGACGCTGTCTTCGCAGTGTTATGGATTTTAAAGCTTTAGGTGAAAGAACAGTCATTATTGACTGTGATGTAATTCAAGCCGATGGTGGTACGCGAACAGCTTCAATCACTGGAGCTTTTGTTGCATTAGCTGAAGCTTTAGCCACTATCTACGACCCTAAAAAACCATTTCCATTAAAAGATTTCATGGCTGCTATAAGCGTAGGTATCTCTAAAGATAATGAACCTATATTAGATTTATGTTATGAAGAAGATTCTACTGCTATAGCTGATATGAATATCGTCATGACAGGCGAAGGGCATTTTGTAGAAATTCAAGGTACTGGTGAAAAACAACCTTTTACACATGAACAATTCAGCAAAATGCTCGCCTATGCTCAAAAAGGTATTGATGAATTAATCTCTTATCAAAAAGATATTTTAGGTAATGACTTAGTTTGGAAAATAGGAAGGATTCCATGATGAAAAAAATTATTGTAGCTACAAAAAATCAAGGCAAAATAAAAGAAATGATAAATGCATTTAAAAATTTACCTGTAGAACTTCATTCTTTAAGTGAATTTGGCCCTTTACCTGATGCTGTTGAAGATGGTACTACTTTTGAAGAAAATGCTATCAAAAAAGCAAAATTTTACGCTCAAAAAACAGGCTATGCTTGTTTAGCAGATGATTCAGGTTTAACCATTGATATTTTAGATGGAGCTCCTGGTATTTATTCAGCTAGATTTGCTGGTTATCATGCAGACGATTTAGCTAATAATAAAAAAATGATTGAAGAGCTACAGAAAAAAAATGTAGAGCAATCAACTGCTCAATATGTTTGTTCTTTGGTCTTTGTAGATACTGATGGCAAAACATTAACTTGTACTCAAAAATGTGAAGGTATCATTCGCATTTTCGCTCAAGGAAATAATGGCTTTGGTTATGACCCATATTTTTTTGTTCCTGATTTGCAAAAAACTATGGCTGAATTAACTATTGAAGAAAAAAATAATATTAGTCATCGTGGCAAAGCACTACGTGAAATGGAAATCCAACTAGGTGAATATTTAAAATGAAAATAGGAATTATGAGTGATAGTCATCATGATCTATCTGCTATTGATGATGCAATTTGTCTAGCTGACGATGTAGATTGTTGGCTTCATGCTGGTGATAGTATTGATGATGCTGGCTATTTAGCTGATGTATCTAAAAAACCTGTATATGCTGTTCCTGGTAATATAGATTGGTTTTCCACTAAGCCAAAAGAAATATTAGTAGAAATTGCTGGCAAAAAAATATTTTTGACCCATGGTCATAAATATAATGTAAAATGGACAACTAAATATCTATATGAACAAGCCTCTAAATTAGGTGCAGATATAATAGTTTATGGTCATAGTCATGTAGGTAACGAAGAGCATGTAAATGATAAAATAATCATTAATCCAGGAAGTGTTTCTGAACCTCGAGATGGTCTAGACCCTTCTTTCATGATAATTGATATAAATAATGAAAAAATAAATCTTCAACGCATATTTTTAAAATAAAAGTTTTTTATATTTAAGATAAATATTTATAATGATTTTATATATTTATTTAATAAAATTATGTACTAAAATAAATAACTTTTTATATTTTTTAGTCTATAAATATATTTTATTTATAAAAGTGAACAGCCTTCAACTTTAATAATATTAAGGCTTCCAGCCATTTTAGGTGTTGAAAGACATTCAAAAATATGCTAAAATTTTCATTACATGAGGATATTTTTATCCAATTTGTTCGTGATAAATCCCCCACTACTTTTAACCAGTGGTGAGAGTTAATTTATTAGAGATGGGACAGATCTCAAAATAGATAAATTCTTATTTATTTAAAAATTTTCTACTTAAAAAATATATACTTATTAAGTAAAAATATGTCCTTAACCGTTAGTCATTAATGGGGATTGCCTAAATTTAGGAAGTTTAATAAAACAATGACTAAATATTTTAATCCATTGGAGGGGTTATGGTGCGTACAATCCAAGCAGAACAAATCACTCAAGAAGTAGCGCAGATGTGTAAAGAAGCTGCCTACTATTTACCAGGAGATGTGTTTGCCGCATTAGAAAGAGGTAGACTTAGTGAAAAATCTCCAGTAGGAAGAGAAGTACTCGACCAAATTATCACAAATGCAAAAATTGCAAAAGAAGAAGACAGACCTATTTGCCAAGATACTGGTATGACTATTGTTTTTGTTGAATTAGGTCAAGATGTTCACATTGAAGGCGGCAACTTAAATGACGCTATCAATGCTGGTGTAGCTAAAGGTTATACTGAAGGCTATTTACGTAAATCCGTTGTAGCTGAACCACTTTTCGATCGTAAAAATACTCAAGATAATACACCAGCTGTTATCTACACAGAAATCGTTCCTGGCGATAAATTAACTATCCAAGTTGAACCAAAAGGTTTCGGTAGCGAAAATAAATCTGGCTTAAAAATGCTTGTACCAGCTGATGGTGTAAAAGGCGTTAAAAAAGCAGTTATGGATATTATCCTTCATGCTAGCTGCAATCCTTGCCCACCAATGGTTGTTGGTATTGGTATTGGCGGTACTATGGACCGTGCTGCTGTTATGTCTAAAAAAGCATTACTTCGTCCAACTAATGTTCGTAATGCTCATCCTGAATATGCAAAACTTGAAGAAGAGCTTTTAGAATTAATCAACCAGACAGGTATTGGTCCACAGCTCGGTGGTACAACAAGTGCTCTTGCTGTTAATATCGAATGGGGTCCTACTCATATCGCTGGCCTTCCTGTGGCTGTAACAATTTGTTGCCATGCATGCCGTCATTCTAAACGCGTATTATAATTTATTCGGGAGGTACATTTAAATGGCTGATAAAATTCGCATTACAACACCTTTGACTGAAGAACAGTCTCGTAAATTAAAAGTAGGCGATAGCGTTCTTATTTCTGGCGTTATCTATAGCGCACGTGATGCTGCTCATAAAGTTATGACAGAAGCACTTGCTCGTGGTGAAAAACTTCCAATTGATTGGAACAATCAAATTGTTTATTATCTTGGACCAACTCCAGCTAAACCTGGTAATCCAATTGGTTCTTGCGGTCCTACAACTTCTGGTCGTATGGACGCTTATACTCCTACAATGCTCGAACAGGGTATTAAAGGTATGATTGGTAAAGGTTCTCGTGATAAAGCTGTTATCGAATCCATGAAGAAAAATGGTGTTACTTATTTTGCCGCTGTTGGTGGTGCTGCTGCACTTATTTCCAAATGCGTAAAAAAATATGAAGTAATCGCTTATCCAGAACTTGGTCCTGAAGCACTTGCAGCTCTTACTGTTGAAGATTTCCCTGCAATCGTAGTTATTGACTCTGAAGGTAATAATTTCTATGAAATGGGTCAGGCTCCATATCGCACTTTAGATATGGATAAACTTTAATAATTAACAAAATCCTGAGCTCCTTTATTATCTTCTAGGAGGAGCTCAGTTTATTTTGCGAACCGTGGGACACACGGGGATAGCCATCTATCATTTATATTACATATAATTAATATATGGAAGCTTTTTTAAGCATGTCATAAGGTGTGTAAATTTTCCCTATGAAAATTAAAAAGTACAGGAGGTTCAAGGATGATTCACACAACATTTTATATTCGCAGATTACATTCCCTCTGCGGTATTGTTCCTGTAGGTTTATTCTTACTCGAACATATCTTTACAAACTCTATGGTATTAGGTGGACCAGCTCCATTCAATGCAGCAGTTGAGCATCTTGCATCTATTCCACATGAAATTATGCTTCCTTTGGAAATTTGCTTCATTTTAGTTCCATTCCTTTTCCATGGTCTTTATGGTTTGTACATTTTAATGCAAGCTAAAAACAACGTAAAAAGCTATGGTTATGCTCGCAACTGGAATTTCTATTTCCAAAGAATAACTGCTGTTATTATCTTCCTTTTCTTAATCTGGCATGTTGTTTATCTCCGCATTATGGTAAAAGGTGGCGGTACTCCTATTTCCTTCGAATTATTACAAGCTTATTTCCAAAATCCGCTTGTATGGGGTGCTTATACAATCGCTATGATTGCATCTATTTTCCACTTCTTTAACGGTCTTACTACATTCACTATGACATGGGGTATTGCAAAAGGTCCTCGTATCCAGACTTTCTTCTCTCGTGTATTCATGGCAATTTTTGTAGTATTATCCCTTTTAACAATTGCTTTCATGAGCATGTACTGGTTTTAATCTATAAATTCTGATATAAGGAGAGACTCACGTGAAATCTACAAAAAAAATCATCGTTGTCGGTGGCGGTTTATCCGGTCTTATGGCTACGATTAAAATTTGTGAATCTGGCGGTATTGTAGACTTATTCTCTTATTGCCCAGTAAAACGTTCCCACTCCCTCTGTGCACAGGGTGGTATTAATGCTTGTATGGATTCCAAAGGTGAACATGATACTGTTTGGGATCATATCGATGATACAATTTATGGTGGCGACTTCCTTGCTGACCAATTAGCAGTTAAAGGTATGTGCGAAAACGCTCCAAAACTTATTAAAATGTTCGACCGCATGGGTGTTCCTTTCACTCGTACACCAGAAGGTAACCTTGACCTTCGTAACTTCGGTGGTGCAAAACATAAACGTACTTGCTTCGCTGGTGCTACTACTGGTCAACAGCTTTTATATGCTCTTGATGAACAAGTTCGCAAACTTGAAGTAAAAGGCAAAGTTAAAAAATACGAATTCTGGGAATTCGTTCACATCATTAAAAACAAAGAAGGCATCTGCCGTGGTATTACTGCTCAGAACATGAATTCCATGGAAATTGAAGCTTTCCCAGCTGATGCAGTTATCTTAGCAACAGGTGGTCCTGGTGTTATTTTTGGTAAATGTACAGCTTCTACAATCTGTAACGGTTCTGCTGTTTCCGATGTATACCAAGAAGGTGCTTACCTCGGTAACGTTGAATTCATTCAGATTCACCCAACAGCTATTCCAGGTGAAGATAAAAACCGTCTTATGTCTGAAGCAGCTCGTGGTGAAGGTGGTCGTGTTTGGACTTACAAAGATGGCAAACCTTGGTACTTCCTCGAAGAAAAATATCCAGCTTATGGTAACCTCGTTCCTCGTGATATCGCAGCTCGTGAAATTTATCAAGTTTGCGTACACATGGGTCTTGGTATCAATGGCGAAAATCGTGTATACCTCGATCTTTCCCACATTGATGCAGATTACTTAAACCGTAAACTCGCTGGTATCATGGAAATCTACGAAGAATTCGTTGGTGACGACCCTCGTAAAGTTCCTATGCAGATCTTCCCTTCCGTTCACTATTCCATGGGTGGTATTTGGGTAGACCGTAAACACAGAACAAATATCCCTGGTTTATTCGCTTCCGGCGAATGTGACTATCAGTACCATGGTGCTAACCGTCTTGGTGCTAACTCCCTTCTTTCCGCTGCTCATTCTGGTACTATTTCTGGTCCAGAAGCTATTCGTTGGGCTAACGGTGATTCCGCTTGGACAATTGAAGGTAAAACTATTGCTGAAGACAATGGTGCTGCTCTTACTGATGCAGAACTTGCTGCAGCAAAACAACAGACTGTTGATGAATTTGAAAAAATCATGAATATGAAAGGCGACGTTAACGCTCATAAACTCCATATGGAATTAGGCGAACTCATGCTTCGTTACTGCACAATTGAACGTATTAACAAAGACCTTGAATATTGCTATGAAGAAGTTAAGAAAATCCTCAAAAAATGGGATCATATCGGTCTTACTGATACTAGTCGCTGGGCTAACCAAGAAGCTATGTTCGTACGTCAGCTTCGCAACATGATCATCTACGCTCTTGCTATTTGTAAAGCAGCTCGTATGCGTGATGAAAGCCGTGGTGCTCACTTCAAACCAGAATTCCCTAACCGTGATGACGAGCATTTCTTAAAAACTACACTTGTTAGAATGAACCCTGAAACTTGTGAACCAGAAATCAGCTATATCGATTTTGATCACTCCTTAGTTAAACCTCGTCCACGTCGTTATGATGTTACTAAAGGAGGCAAAAAATAATGGCAGATACTAAAAAAACTGTTCATTTGATTATTGAACGTCAAGATAGCCCTACTGGCAAACCTTACACAGAAGAATTTGAAATTCCTTATCGTCCTGCACTTAACGTAGTTGCAGCTTTAATGGAAATTCAGAAAAACCCTGTAACTAAAGATGGCAAAAAAACTACTCCTGTAGTTTGGGAATGCAACTGCTTAGAAAAAGTATGTGGTGCTTGTATGATGGTTATTAATGGTCGTGCACGTCAAGCTTGTGCTTCTCTTATCGACAAACTTCCTCAACCAATCCGCATTGCTCCAGCTCGTACTTTCCCTGTAATCCGTGACCTCTTAATCGACCGTAGCGTTATGTTTGAAAGCCTCAAACGTATCCAAGGTTGGATTAATGTTGATGGTAGCTGGGAAAATCGTGAAGCTCCAATTCAAAACCCATATACTGCTGCTACAGCATATGAAATTTCCCACTGCATGACTTGTGGTTGCTGCTTAGAAGCTTGCCCTAACGTTGGTCCTCAGTCTGACTTCATCGGACCTGCTCCAACAGTTCAAGCTTATCTCTTCAATTTACATCCATATGGTAAATTTGACAAAGAAAAACGTCTTAATGCTCTTATGGAAAAAGGCGGTATCACTAGCTGCGGTAACAGCCAAAACTGCGTAGAAGCTTGTCCAAAACACATCAAATTAACTACTTACCTTGCTCAGTTAAACCGTGATGTAAATAAACAAGCTCTCAAAAATATCTTTGATAAATAATAAAAGATATATCAATCAAATAACAAAAGGAGTTAGTTTAAAACTAACTCCTTTTTATTATCAAAAAAACAGCACCTTAAAAGGTGCTGTTTTCTATTTCACATCTTATTGTCTAAAGTAATGATAATTGTCTTTTATCTCAACTAATTCATCTAATTTTACATTTAAAGCTTTTGCAATAGACGCTATTACTAAAAAAGTTGGTTGGCGTTTATCATTTTCTATAAAGCTAACCATAGCTGTACTAATACCTGCTCTCATAGCTAATTGTTTCTGAGTCATCTTTTTTTCATGTCTTTTTTCGCAAATATTATATTTAATTGTCATAATACAAAGCTTCCTTTCAATATTGGATAATGGGGTGAATAATCCCAATTGCAAATAAAAAGTAGCTTTGTTTGTAATCAAAAACATACATCTCATTATCTAAATACTAAATAATATTTTATTATTTATTTTTATTTATGGTTTTAGTATAGCACAAATCAATAAACTATGGTTATTTATTAAAAAAAACTTATAATTTATAAAAATTTTAACGCAATGTTAAATTCATGGCACAACGATTAGCTTCATATTTAATTTTTTCTTCATCAATAGTAGTAAAAGCTCTATTTTCTAATAAAACTTTACCATCTACTAATACTGTATCAACCATTGAGCCATTCATGCTATACGCTAATAAAGATACTAAATCATGACGTGGATAACATTGTGGAGCAGACATATCAAATAAAACGATATCTGCTTTATATCCTTCTTTGATTAAGCCTACATTATTTAATCCTACAGCTTTAGCACCGTATTCTGTTCCCATTTTTACACCTTCAAGAGCTGGCACAGCTAATGGGTCTAAAGTATTTACTTTATGCAGTAAAGTTGCTAAATTAATTTCTTCTAACATATCAAGATTATTATTACTAGAAGCTCCATCTGTACCTAAACCTACACAAACTCCTGCTTTTAATAATTGTTGAACTGGAGCAACACCGCTGGCAAGTTTCATATTGCTTCCTGGATTATGCGCTACACGTACATTGTATTTTTTCATAATTTGAATATCTTCATCTGTTAAATGAACACAATGAGCAGCTAATACGCCACGGTCTAAAATACCTACTTCTTCCATTAAAGCTATAGGTGTTTTGCCATATTCTTTTAAACAATTTTCTACTTCACCTTTAGTTTCTGCTAAATGAATATGAATTTCTCCATTATATTCTTCACTAGCTTTCACTACTTTTTGTAGAAAATCTGGAGGGCAAGTATATGGTGCATGAGGGCCAAACATAACTGTTATTTTACCATCATTAGCATTGTTAAAATCTCTGAATAAGATTTTATTTTCTTCTAATGCTTGATTGCCATTTGGAGCTACACCAATAATACCACGAGAAAGCACTGCTCTAATATCTGTATCAATACAAGCCTGTGCTACTTGGTCCATATCGCCATACATATCAGCAAAAGTAGTTGTACCGCTCTTTATCATTTCAGCGATACCAAGCATAGCACCCCAATAAATATCTTCTTTTTTCATTTTAGCTTCGATTGTCCATATTTTATTTTCTAACCAATCCATAAGCTTCATATCATCAGCATAGCTACGCAATAAAGTCATGGATACATGTGTATGCGCATTAACAAAACCAGCTGTTGCTAATTTATCTGTACCATCAATTACTTTTTCTGCTTTAAATGTTTCTGGTATATTTTCTATAGCTAAAATTTCACTATCTTTAATTGCAATATCTGCAATTTTTACTTTACCATCAGCTAATAAAACATTAGCATTTTTTATTAAAATATTCATATTTAAACCTCTTAATTATGCTTTTGCTAAATATGCTTTTTGTTCTTCTGTCAATTCATCAAGTTCTACACCAAGAGCTTTTAATTTAATTTGAGCAATTTTTGTATTGATTTCTTCTGGCATTAAATATACTTTATTTTCCATTTCTTGATGATGATTCAAAATATGAAGTGCGGAGAAGAATTGTACACCAAAGGATAAATCCATGATTTCTGCTGGATGTCCATCACCTGCTGCAAGGTTAACTAAACGACCTTCAGCTAAAAGATATAATTTGCGTCCATCTTTTTGCACATATTCTTCAATATTTTTACGAACAGGACGATGAGATACAGAATTTTTGAGTAAGTCTACTTTGTTGATTTCTACATCAAAATGACCAGAATTTGCCATCATTGCGCCATCTTTCATGAGTGCAAAATGTTTTTCATTGATGACATTATCACAGCCTGTAAGAGTCAAGAAGATATCGCCAATTTTTGCAGCTTCTTCCATAGGCATTACTCTAAAACCATCAAATACTGCTTCAATAGCTTTAATTGGGTCAACTTCAGTGATAACTACATTCGCACCAAGACCTTTAGCACGCATAGCTCCACCTTTACCACACCAACCATAGCCAGCAATTACTACTGTTTTGCCTGCAATTACTAAATTTGTGGTACGCATGATGCCATCCCAAGTAGATTGACCTGTACCATAGCGATTATCAAATAAATATTTACAATATGCATCATTTGCTGCAATCATAGGGAATTTTAATTTTCCTTGTTCAGCTAAAGCTTTTAAGCGAATAACACCTGTTGTAGTTTCTTCACTACCGCCAATAATTCTATCAATTAATTCAGGACGTTCATTATGAATACGTGCTACTAAATCGCCACCATCATCAATAATCATATCTGGATTGCAATCTAATGCTTTATCAATGAACATATCATATTCTTCATTTGTGCAATTATACCAAGAATATACTGTTACGCCGTCTTCAACAAGTGCAGCTACGACATCATCTTGTGTAGAAAGTGGGTTACTGCCTGTAGCGATAACTTCTGCTCCTGCATTTTTAAATACTAAAGCTAAATATGCAGTTTTAGCTTCTAAGTGCATAGTGATAACTACTTTTTTACCAGCAAAAGGTTTTGTTTTGCTATACTCTTCATCTATAGAACGAAGTACAGGCATAAAGTTTTTTACCCATGCAATTTTATCATGACCTGATGGTGCAAGTTTAATATCTCTAATCATTGATTCCATTAAGAATTCCTCCTAAATTATTTAAAGTTTCTAATTTACTAAAATCTGTACGCTCTATCTGTAAAGGCGTAACTGATATATAACCATTTTTTACAACTTCAATATCTGTAAATTCATCATTGCCTATATCTTTAGCTCGCCCTTGCATTTTATACGCTATAGAGCCATCATCTAAAATCACAGCATCAAATTCATTTTCATAAATGCGACGCCCATGTTTAGTAAATACAAATTTTATTTTATTATCTTTCAAGCTTTTAGGGAAGTTTATATTATACATAAATAATTTATCAGTATTATAAAAAAAACTAATCCTATCTGCCATTACTTTTGCAATCGTTGAAAATGATACATTTGATTTACTAGATACAGAAACGGCTATAGAAGATATTTTATGATTATATCCTTCTAAAGCCGCTCCTACTGTTCCTGAATAAAGCACATCTGTTCCTAAATTAGCTCCATTATTTATACCTGAAATTATCAAGTCTGGTTTTTCTTTTAATAAAAATTCCAAAGCTAATTTAGTACAATCTGCTGGTGTTCCTTCCACAGCATAAGCCGTTACATTTTCCATCTTCATATCCACAGTTTCTACACGCAAAGGAACACCCATAGTCAAAGCCTGCGACATTCCGCTTTGCTCTGTCATCGGTGCTACAATAAAAACTTCATGTTTTAAAGATAATTCTTTAGCTATAGCTTTTAAGCCTTCGGCTTTTATGCCATCATCGTTAACTAATAAAATCTTCATAAAAACCTCATCAATATTATAATTGGTTCATCATTTTATGAGTTTGTGGTATTACTCTAACATTTTTCAATACTTGCATTGCTCTAGTTTGCCATTTGAGCATTTTTTCCGGAGGAGCTTCATGCAATCCTCCTAATGGTGTAATTGGCTGTAAAACTAATAAAATATTTTCATCAATATTTTTTATGATAGATAATGCTTTTTCAAAATCTTCAACTGTAGACTCATTGGAAACTACAATTTTTACATAAACATCTTTTTTACTAGCCAATTTCAAAAATTCTTCATGCTCTTGCCAATAAGCTTTACCAATATCACTTGGCAATTTCATATCCATGCTGATTATATCTATTTCATCAATAACTTGAGCTAATTGTTTAACCAAAGTACCATTTGTTTCCAAAAATAATGGTATAGATAGTGGCTTTAGCTTCTTAGCCAATTCTAAAATAATCTGTGGATATAATAACGGCTCTCCGCCAGTAATACTGATAGAATGATGTGGCTGTTGTAAACGATAATTGATATAAGGCATGATGTCATTTAAATCCAAAGGATTTTTTAATTCTAAATCGCCTTCATATCCTTCACATTTTTCTAAAACACATGGAACTAAATTACTATGTGCCAATTTATCCGTATCACAATAAGGGCAATCCATATTGCAACCAATAAGACGAATAAATAATTGTCTGCAACCTACATATTTTCCTTCGCCTTGAATAGAAGAAAAAATTTCTGATACTCCTGCTTGCAAATTAAGCATCCTTTCTATATATAACTGCTGCTTTTGGTGATTCCCATACCTTTATATAATTTAATTTACAATTAGTTTTAAACAAATCATTTGCTTCAATTGTTTCATAAATATATTTAGCCAAATGTTCTGCTGTAGGATTTAATTCTTTAAATTGAGGTAATTCATTTAAGTATTGATGATCCATAGCATCTAATACTTCCATTAACATAGATTTTAATACTTTAAAATCTGCAACCATACCAATATTATCTAATTTATCTCCACTGACAGACATCTCTACAGTCCAGCTATGACCGTGTAATCTGTTGCATTTTCCAGGATAATCTACTAAGCGATGAGCTGCTTCAAAAGCTCCATTTACTACTAATTCAAACAAAAAAATTTCCTCCTTAATAATTAATAAAATTAATATAAAAATTATACCATATATTTATCTACTATAAAAATTTTATAATAATTTATTTATATAGCTAAAAAAGAACTATTAGTTTAATCTAATAGTTCTTTTCTTAAATTAACGAGTCAATTCATCATAACTAACTGCACGAGTATGTTTTGTATGTGACCATTCATGTTTATTTCTATCTAAAAATCCTAAAAATACAATTGGGATCCAACTATAAATAAACACTGGATATAAAATTAAGTAAAACCATGCTTTCCATTTAACATGTATCTTTGCCAAAATAATAATAGGTAAAATATATTGCCCCATAGTAATTACAGTTAGCAAACTAGATGGTAAAAATTGATATATATTTGTAAATAATGGATAACCTAATCCCATCTGCACATATGATAAGATGACAAAGAATGTGGAAATCAATAAGAAATGAGGCTGTAATAAATGTAGACAACCATCTAAAATACGAATATCACGACGACGAATACCTTCTTTTAACATCTTCGGAATAAAGCGATGTGCCACGTCAAATTGACCTTGTGCCCAACGTTTACGCTGGTTCCAAGATTGTTTAAA
This sequence comes from Megamonas sp., assembly GCF_986095205.1. NCBI lineage: Bacteria > Bacillati > Bacillota > Negativicutes > Selenomonadales > Selenomonadaceae > Megamonas > Megamonas sp. Next base: position 29,762 of record NZ_CFQVBI010000071.1, read on the forward strand.
AGTAAGTGGTTTTTCATCATAAACAATCGCATCATGAGCCCATGTTGTTTTTATACCTTCTGCTAAAGATTTCATGGTAAATTCCATATCTTCAACAAGGCAAGTAGCACCCCAACCATGTTTTTTCAAAACGTCTGTTGTAATACACATACCTGTACCACCAAGTACAGAAGATAAACCAATATTTGTTTTTGCTAAATGCCAAATATGGTCAATAACCCAAAAGGCAATCGCAAAAGTTCCGGAAACCCATGTATCATAAGGATTTTTCGCATCAAGATAACCTTGTACTAATTTATCCCCTTTACATAAGCGATTATTCATCTCTAATAAGAAGCGTTTATCTACTAAATTATCTGCATCAAAGATTGCTACTGCATCATATTTGCGTTTCATTTCAAATAATCTAGCAAACATCCATTCCATTGCAAAGCCTTTACCACGTTCTTTATCATTAAAACGTTCATGAACAATAGCTCCACAATCGCGTGCAATCTGAGCTGTATTATCTGTACAGTTATCAGCAATTACAAAAATATCATATAGTTCTTTTGGATAATCTAACATTTTTAAGTTATCCACTAATTGACCAATTACTGCAGATTCATTATGTGCTGCCACAATTACTGCAAAAGTTTTTTGTGGTGTTAAAATTTTCTTTTCCTTTTTGCGCCACAGACCATTTACACCTATTAAAAAATAATAAACTGTAAATAAGAAAATTATTATCTGAATTGGCACCATAATCCAATCGAGAATATACATTTAAATCCCCTTTTAGCTATTTATTTTAGTTACGACCTAAAGAAAATATAGTATTTAAAATACCTAACAATGCATAAGATATAAAGATATCAAACAAAATTGCATATCCTATAGCATCGCGACCAAAATACAATACACAAATAGCAAAAATAGCTATTATACCTAATGCTACTTTGCTAATTTTTTCGCCTTTGCCCTTAAAATCTGGATATTTAAAAGTACTAACCAATAAATATCCTACAAACATAATTAAAATAGGTAAAAAATATCCCAATGTATCAATTTGCATAGCTGGTGTAATACCTAAATGAGTGGATAATAAAATCCATGTGGCGATTAAACAACCGCCAGCTGGAATAGGTACTCCCATAAAATAGCCATGTATTACGGAAGCATTTACATTAAAACGAGCTAATCGCCACATGCCACACACAGCGTAAAAAATCACAGCTATCCAACCAAAATAACTAAATTCATGAATAACAAAACTATATGCTAAAAAACCTGGTGCTGCACCAAAGGAAACACAGTCGCATAAAGAGTCCATCTCTTTACCCATTTCACTGCTAACACCAAAAAAACGAGCTGTTCTACCATCTAAACCATCAGCTACTAATGCCAATAAGATGAATACAGCACCCCAGAATATATTTCCATTAAATGTGGAAATAATTGAACACATACCAAAAACTAAATTACTAGAAGTAAACAGATTTGGTATGATTACTCTATAATTCATTACTCTTTAATCCTCCCAATAATTGTTTCTCCACCGACAACTTTGTCGCCTTTTTTTACTAATAATTCTACATTTTTTGGTACAACAACTTCTGTGCAAGAACCAAAGCGAATCATACCGTATAATTCGCCTTTAGAAAGTCCATCATTTAAAGTAACCCAAGAAACAATTCTGCGAGCTAAAATACCTGCAATTTGCGTTACTGTTATACGCAAATCCTCATTTTCAATACCTATCATATGACGTTCATTTTCAAAACCTACATCTTTTTTATATGCAGGGTCAAATCTTCCACAACTATATTGCTGACATTTTATTTCGCCTGCAATTGGGCTGCGATTTACATGTACATTAAATACTGATAAGAATATTACTACTTTTCGACCTGGAGCTTTTATAAACTCATCATTATCTACATCTGATACTTCCATCACTGTCCCATCTGCCGGAGATACTAAAATATCTTTTCCTTGTGGAATATTACGACGTGGATTGCGGAAAAAATACGTGAAAAATAACGTTAATACCGCAGGAAAAACAGCAACTACAGGATGCACAAAATAACCCAAAAGAAAGGTAATTACTACACCAATACCAATGAACGGAAACCCTTCTTTAACAATGGGCAATCTTAACACTCCAACCCCTCCTATGAAAAATTACTAAAAACCCTTAAAAACATTATATGCTATCCTAAAATGTTTGTCTATCTAGACTATTTATATTTTATATATTTATTTAATTAATTATTTATTATTTTTTAGAAGCTTTCACCGCCATTACAAATCGTGGCAAAGCCATCAATCTGCCTATGCGTTTTGGCTGTAGCATACCCCTAAATAACCATTCTAATTTGGCTTTTTGCATCCAAAGTGGTGCTCTTTTCATAACACCTGCCATAACATCAAATGTGCCACCTACGCCTATACATAGTGGACAATTCAATTCCTGCATATGCGCCTTTAGCCATTTTTCTTGTTTTGGCACGCCCAAAGCTGCCAATAATAAATCTGGCTTAGCATCTTTAATCTGAGCAATTATTTCAGCCTCATCTTCAGCTGTAAAAAATCCATCTCGTGTTCCTACTATTTGAATGCCTGGATAATCTTTTTCTGCTTTTGCTTTTGCCTTTTCTGCTACACCTGGAGCAGAACCAAAGAAAAATATACGTCTTTTTTTCGCAGGAGCATTAGCAAATAAAGCTTGTACTAAATCAAAACCTGCTACCCTCTCTGGCATTTGCACTCCTAAATAATTAGAAGCCCAAACTGTACCTGCACCATCGGGAACTACTAAATCAGCAGTGTTTAAAATTTCTTTCAATTCAGTATCATGTGTTGCTCGCATAATCATCTCTGCATTAGCAGTTGCTATCAAATGCGGTTTTTCACTGTCCATAAAAGCTTCAGCTGTTTTCACAGCTTCACCCATGGTCAAAGCTGCGACTCTCACTCCTAATATATCTGCTTTACGAAACTCCAAGAGAAACTCTCCTTTTTTATAACTTTTTATGATAAAGTCCATAATTCACAAATATATATTTTAGCATAAAGAATTATATACATCAATGAAATATCTATCAATTATACTTGCAAAACCTATCCTATTTATATTATACTACAAATTTGCTATACTCTTTACAAATTATTATTTTTTTGGTATGTTTAGTGCCATAGAATATTTTTTGGTAATTTAATATTAATTTTATTTTAATAAGGTAGGAAAAAATGCAATTTATTGACAGAACAAAAATTATTGTAAAAGCAGGCGATGGTGGACACGGAAAATCTGCTTTTCGCCGTGAAAAATTCATACCTAAAGGTGGACCAAGTGGCGGTGATGGCGGTCGTGGTGCTGACGTCATTTTAAAAGTTGACCGCAATATGAATACACTTTTAGATTTCCGTTATCATCGCAAATTCGTTGGTAAAAACGGTGGCAATGGTGATATAAAAAATCAATATGGTAAAAATGCACCTCAATGCATTATCAAAGTACCAGCTGGTACTTTAGTCAAAGATGCTGAAACAGGTGAAGTTTTAGCTGACCTCGTAAATGAAGGTGATGAAGCAATCGTTGCTAAAGGAGGTCGCGGTGGTCGTGGAAATGCTAAATTCGCCACTAGTGCTAATCGTGCTCCTACATTTGCTGAACTCGGTGAACCTGGTGAAGGTAGAACACTTCTTTTAGAATTAAAATTATTAGCTGATGTCGGCTTAGTAGGCTATCCAAGTGTTGGTAAATCTAGTATCATCGCAAGTGTATCAGCAGCTCGCCCTGAAATTGCTGATTATCACTTCACTACTATAACTCCAGTTTTAGGTGTAGTAAGTCTTGGAGATGCTCAAAACTTTGTCATGGCTGATATCCCAGGTCTTATCGAAGGAGCTTCTGAAGGCGTTGGTCTTGGTCATGATTTCTTACGTCATATTGAACGCACAAAAGTTATCATTCACGTTTTAGATGCTTCTGGCATTGAAGGACGCGACCCTGTAGAAGACTTCTACAAAATAAATAAAGAATTATCTTTATACAGCCCAAAACTTGCTAAACGCAGTCAAGTAATCGCAGCTAATAAACTTGATTTACCACAAGCTAGTGAAAACTTAATTCGAATTCAAGAAATGGCTGAAAAAGAAGGCTTAAAAGTTTTCCCTGTATCTGCAGCAACTAAAGAAGGTCTTCAAGATTTAATGCGTTATGTATATCAAATGCTTCAAGATTATGTTGAAGAAGTAGATGAAGAAGATAATGCAGAAAAAATTTACAATGCTCAAGAAGATGACGCTGATGATATCACTATCAAACGTGATATGACAGGTCAAGGCTTTATCGTTTCTGGTAAATCTTTAGAAAAACTCGTTGCCATGACTAACTTTGGCAATGATGAAGCAATTCGTCGTTTCCAATATATTTGGAGATTAAAAGGTATCGATGAAAAACTTCGCGCTAAAGGTATTAAAGAAGGCGATACTGTATATATTGGTGAAATGGAATTTGAATATAGACAATAATATATCGCTATTGTTTTAATTTAAATTTCTAAATTAGCAAATCACATAAAGAATTTTTATTTTAGTGGGTATTTTAATTAGGTAAAAACTTAATTATACCCACTAAAAAATTATTTAATTTTAAAACTTATTTATAGGAGGATTTTTCATTGATAAAAAACACACTCACAGGTAAACAAAAAAGATTTTTACGCTCTTTAGGTATGACATTAGAGCCAATCGTTCCAATCGGCAAAGAAGGCATCACTCCTGCTGTTGTAAACAGTGCTGATGAAGCTATTGAAAAACGTGAACTCATCAAGGTTCGTGTTCTTCAAAACTGCCCAGAAGATATTGAAGTTGCTATCACTACTTTAGCAGAACGCACTAATTGTGATTTAGTTCAAGTCATTGGTCGTAACGGTCTTTTATGGCGTCGCAATTTCAAAAAACCAAAAATCGAACTTCCTAAATAATATAATTTAACAAATAAAAATATAAATAATGAAATGAGTAAAGATTATGTTACCTCGTCAAGAATTAACTAAAGCCAAACGTATTGTAATCAAAGTCGGCACTAGTACTTTAAATTATGATACAGGAAAATTAAATATCTCAAGAATAGAACATCTAGTACGTGAACTTTCCGATTTAGCTAATCAAGGAAAAGAAATAATTCTCGTTTCTTCAGGAGCTGTAGGTGCAGGTCTTGAACGTATGAAGAAAAATACTCGACCAGCAAGTATTCCCGAAAAACAAGCGATGGCTGCTGTAGGTCAAGGAATATTGATGCATATATATGAAAAATTATTTGCAGAATATGACCAAATAGTAGCTCAAGTTTTATTGACTAAAGAAAATTCTCGTCAATATTCTCAATATATAAATTCACGCAACGCTTTGATGGCTTTATTATCCATGGGGGTAATTCCTATCATCAATGAAAATGATGCTGTTGCTGTTGATGAATTAAAAATTGGCGATAATGACACTTTGTCTGCAACTGTTGCAACTTTAGTAGATGCTGACGCTTTAATAATTTTATCCGATATTGATGGATTATATACTGCTAATCCAAGCAAAGATAAAAACGCAAAACTTCTCCATGAAGTACCACATATCACTCCTGAAATTGAAAATATGGCTGGTGGTGCTGGTACATCTATGGGAACAGGCGGAATGAGTACTAAAATCAAAGCAGCTAAAATAGCTATTAATTCCGGCTGTACAATGGTCATCGCTTCTGGTTCAGAACATGATGTTTTACGTCGTTTATTAAAAGGTGAAGAGCTAGGCACTATCTTCCCTGCTAAAGAAACTCATCTTAAACAACGCAAATCTTGGCTTGCTTTTGGCAAACAAATAGCTGGCGATATCATTGTCGACAAAGGCTGTGAAAAAGCTGTGCTTTCTGGTTCTAGTTTACTAGCTGTAGGCATTTTAGCTATAGCAGGTGAATTTAAACAGGGAAATACTGTACGTATTTTATCTCAATCTGGTCGTGAAATTGCTCGTGGCAGTGTAAATTATAGTTCTCAAACGCTACAAAAATTAAAAGGTTTACACTCCGACGAATTTAAAAATATTTTATTGGACAATTCACCAATATTTGATGAAGCTGTTCATCGTGATAATATGGTTATTATGGTCTAATTAAAAAAAGGTGATTATATGAGTTCAAATGCACAAATAGATATAAAAGAAATCATTACTAATCAAGCAATGATGGCCAAAAAAGCCTCTCAAAAATTGGCTACATTATCTTCATTAGAAAAAAATAAAGCATTGCTCACTATGGCACATGCTTTAGAAGTAAAAACTCCAATTATTTTAGAAGAAAATAATATTGATATGGAAAATGGTCGCCAAAAAGGCTTATCTGCTTCTTTGCTAGATAGATTGCTTTTGACTACAGAACGAATTGCTCAAATGGCTGATGGTCTTCGTCAAATTGCTAATTTAAACGACCCTGTTGGTAATGGCATCATGTCTTGCCGTCGTCCTAATGGCTTAGATATTCGCTGTATTCGTGTACCACTTGGTCTTGTTGGCATAGTTTATGAAGCTCGTCCAAATGTTACAGCTGATGCTATAGGACTTTGCCTAAAATCTGGTAATGCTGTGATTTTACGTGGCGGTTCAGAAGCTATTCATTCAAATAAAATCTTAGCTTCCATCTTAGCTGAAGCTGCTTATAGTGCAGGTATTCCTCATGGAGCTATTCAATTTGTCAGCATAACAGAACATGAGGCTGTAGATGTGATGATGCGTTTAAATAAATACGTTGATGTAATCATTCCACGCGGTGGTGCTGGCTTAATAAAACGTGTAGTTGAAAATAGTTCTGTTCCTGTAATTGAAACTGGTGTAGGCATTTGTCATGTATTTGTTGATGAATTTGCTGATTTAGAATTAGCTACAAAAATCATTCTCAATGCCAAAACTTCTCGTCCTGCAGTCTGCAACGCTATAGAAACAGTTTTAATTGACCAAAAAATTGCCAACGAATATCTTCCTATGATTTGTCAAAAATTATCAGAGGCTAAAGTTGAAATTCGTGGCTGTGAAAAATGTTTGGCTATTTGCCCTGAATTAAAAACAGCTACCAAAGAAGATTGGTCTACTGAATATGGAGATTTAATCATTTCTATAAAAATAGTTGAAAATATTGATGAGGCTATCTCTCATATCAATACTTATGGCAGTGGTCATTCTGAAGCCATCATCACAACTAATTATAATAACGCTTTGAAATTCCAAAAATTAGTAGATGCTTCTGCTGTATATGTAAATGCTTCTACACGTTTCACTGATGGAAATGAATTTGGTTTTGGTGCAGAAATCGGCATTAGTACACAAAAACTCCATGCACGTGGACCAATGGGACTAGAAGCTTTAACTACCATGAAATATTTAATTTATGGTGAAGGTCAAATTCGTTAATGTTTAAATATTTATCTAATTGTCTAAAATTATTAAAACAATATTATTCCACTCCAAAAGGTCATCATGATATTTTAGATTATAGTCGTGCTTTTTTCTTATTTATATTTTTATCTATAATTTTTTCCCTTATTTTAATATATATTTTCTATTAAAACTATTAAAGTTTGGAGATATTTATCATGAAAAAAATAGGTATTATGGGTGGTACATTCGACCCAATTCACGTCGGACATTTAATGATAGCGGAAGCTGTTTGGGATGAATTTAAACTAGATAAAGTTATCTTCATTCCTTCAGCTAATCCCCCTCATAAACACAGTGTAATGACCTCGGCTAAACATCGTTTTAATATGACATTACTTGCAACTTGCTCCAATCCTCATTTTGAAGTATCTTCTATTGAGATGGAACGTTCTGGTCCATCATATACCATAGATACGATAAAAGCACTTAAAACTATCTATGGTGAAGATACTGATTTTTATTTTATTATCGGTGCTGATTGTATCAACGATTTACCTACATGGCATAAAATTGATGAACTGCTTGCAAGTTGCAAATTCATTGCTACAAAACGACCAAGCTATACTTTAGATTTAACTACCATTCAACAACACTTTAAAAATTTCAATATAACACTTCTAGAAACACCTGAACTTGAAATATCTTCTACAGATATTAGACAACGTATAAAAAAAGGATATTCTATACAATATATAACTACAGAACAAGTTCAGCAATATATTCGTAAAGAAGAACTTTATTTATAAACAAGCTTATTGTATAATGTTTATAATTAAATTACACTTAGAGAAGGAGAACCATGATGTTAGGTGATTTATTACGTGAAACACGTGAACAAAAGAAATTATCATTAGAAGATGTAGAACAAGGTACTAATATACGTAAATTATATATAAAGTCCATTGAAGATGGTGATTATGATAAGCTTCCAGGTGAAGTATTTTTAAAAGGTTTTATCAAAACATATGGTAAATTTTTAGGTTTAAACAGCCTAGAACTTATTGAGCAATACAAAAAAGAAAAAAATGCGTCTACCTCTGAAAAAGAAGTAGAACCAACTAATCAAGTTCAAGAACAACCTGTTTCTCCTGCTCAACCTCCAAAAGTTGAAGAAAAAATAACTGAAAAAACTGCTGAACCAACTAAAGAAAAAAACATTCCTAAAATAGACTCTTTTGCTAGCAATCAAGCATATTTGCAACCAACTAAATCCAATAGCAAAAAAAATATTTTTCTCGTTATTATCATCTTAATTGTTATAATCGGCGGTGCAGTATTCTTTTTATCTAGCCAAGATACTTCTGATACTAAAGCTCCTGTACATACTACACAGCAGGAATCTACACAACAACCAGAGCAACAAGCTCAACAACCTGCTCCAGCTCCAGTTGTAAGTGGCGCTGAAGTAACAGCTGTATTCAATGAAGATTGTTGGACTGAAGTAAAAGTTGATGGTAACGTTGTTCTTTCTGAAACTGTAAAAAAAGGTAGCAATTTAAATTGGAAAGGTAATAATCAAATAGATATTACTGTAGGTAATGCTGGTGCTATTGATATTACATTCAACAATCAACCAGTTGGCAAATTAGGTGATATCGGTGCTGTTGTAACTAAGTCCTTCGTTGCTCCAAATGCACAAAATGCTCAAAATCAGCAACCAGCTACAGCTCAACCACAAAATCCAGCTCCTGCTAATAATGCACAAAACGCACCTGCTGCCAATGCTCAAAATGCTACTCAGCAACAAGCAAAATAATTAAAAATTTACAGACTTACTTAGAGGTGATATTATGAAATGCCCATTCTGTGCAGCTCCCGACAGCCGTGTAGTAGATTCCCGTACTACTGATGATGGTAATTCTATAAGACGACGCCGCGAATGTACAGTTTGCGGGAAAAGATTTACCACTTATGAAACTGTGGAAAAAGTACCATTAATGGTCATAAAAAATGATGGTAGTCGTGCTGTATTCGCTAAAGAAAAAATTCTTCAAGGTATTATTCGCTCTTGTTATAAACGAGATATACCTACTGAAAAAATCATCAAATTAGCTGATGATATTGAACGCGAAATCTGCAATACGATGAAACATGAAATTCCCAGCAAGATTATTGGTGAAATCGTCATGAAACATCTCAAGACTTTCGATAAAGTTGCTTATATTCGTTTTGCTTCTGTTTATCGTAAATTCTCAGATATCGATAATTTCAAGCAAGAATTAGAAAATCTTAATTCTATGAATAAAGATAAACTAAAATAAATTTATTCAAGCTCACTTTTGTGAGCTTTTTTCTTATTTATTATCATAAATTTAACTATAAGATAAAGGAGAATACGCCCACTTTGAATTGGAAATTAAAACAACAATTACAAGAAATGCTCAAACAAGAACAAGGATATAAAATCTTTCCTGGTGGCTTTCGCAAACGATTTGCCCTAGCTTATCCAAATTCTTATTTTGTTGGTATGTCTAATCTAGGTTTTCATATAATTTATGACCAAATAAACAACCGCAATGACAGTGCTTGTGAACGTTTCTTTTTGCCTGATAAAAATTTAATAGATGATTACACACGTACTCATACTCCGCTTATGAGTATGGAAACACAAACACCACTCCATGATTTTGCTTTAATTGGCTTTGCTATTTCTTTTGAAATGGACTATTTCAATATTTTACAAATGCTCTCTTTAGGTAAAGTAAAATTATTAGCTAACGAACGCACAGAAAAAGACCCAATTGTCATCGCTGGTGGCCCTTGTGCTACATTTAATCCTGAACCACTCTCATTATTTATCGATGCTTTCATCATTGGCGAAGGTGAAGAAACTATCAATAATTTCTTAGATGTATATAATGATCCATCTAATGAAAATTTATCCCGCAAAGAATTATTATTTAAACTTGCTCAAGTGCCAGGTGTCTATGTACCTTGTTTTTATGACCATATATATGATGAAAATAATAAACTTTCCGCCATCAAAACAAATGATGACGTTCCTCAAAAAGTCTCTCGTCAATGGATAAGAGATTTAGATGCTTATGATGGTAAAACTGTCATCACTACAGAAAATACAGAATTCAATTTATTTCTAATCGAAACATCTCGTGGCTGTGGTCGTCATTGTCGTTTTTGCATGGCAGGATATTGCTTTAGAAAACCTCGCCATCGCAGTTTAGATAAATTATTATCATATTTACCACAGGCAAAAAATCTGAATAAAAAAGTAGGTCTAATGGGCCCTGCAATATCCGATTATCCGCAAATCAATGAACTTTGCTCACATATTCGCAGCCAAGATATGCCTATGTCTGTCGCTTCTTTTCGTGCTGACTCTGTAACACAAGAATTAGTAGATGCTCTTGCTCAAAGTGGACAAAGAACATTGACGCTAGCACCTGAAGCAGGCAGTGAAAAAATCCGCCATATCATCAACAAAGGCATAGAAGAAGAACATCTCTTTAAATCCATCTCTATGGGTATAAATGCTGGCGTTAAAAATTACCGCTTATATATCATGGTAGGTCTTCCTAATGAAGATGAAAATGATATCAAAGCCATTGTCGATATGACTATTCGCTTAAAACAATATATGGAAAAACTTGGTTCTAAAGGCACTTTAACCTTGAGTATCAATCCATTTATCGCTAAACCATGCACACCATTTCAATGGAGTGCTATGGCAGATTTAAAACAAACGGAAAAATATTTTAAATATATAAAATCTGAACTAAAAAAATATAAAAATATTGAAGTTCAATTTGAATCCACTAAAGAATCATTTATCCAAGGTATATTAGCTAGAGGAGATAGAAAAATTTCTCAAGTAATTTATGAAGCTCATTTAAATGGCGGTAGCAAAGCATTTAAACGTGCCTTAAAAACTTTCAAAATCAATGCTGATGATTATTTATATCGCAATTTTGACAAAGAAGAATTACTTCCTTGGGATAGCTTAGATATGGGCTTTACTAAAGATTATTTATGGAAAGAATTGCAAACAGCACTTCAAGAAAAACACACTATACAATGTTTTGATGGTTGCAAGCGCTGTGGTGTCTGCAAATAATCCATATCTATTATCTTTTATCCTTTATATGTATATTTAGGAGTTGATATTTTTGTTCAAATTAATTCACGCTCAAAATAATTTATGGTATGGACAATTTTCTATTTTTCCTCAAGATAAAGTAATTCATGCCATATCTACTAGATTTAACGGTCATAGTAAAGCACCATTTGATGGCTTAAATTTAGCTCTTCATGTAAATGATAACCCAGATGATGTCATCGCCAATCGCCAATTATTTTGTGAAGGTTTAAATTTAGATAGTCATAAAATGACTACTTGTAAGCAAGTTCATGGCAATAAAGTAGCTTGTATCACTGAAGAAAATATCGGTAGTGGTGCTATTTCTTTTACAAATTCCATCGACGATACAGATGCCCTAATTACCAATCTAAAAAATGTACCACTCACTTTGTTTTTTGCAGATTGCACACCTATTATGATTTATGACCCTAAAAATAATGCTATTGGCGTAGCTCATGGCGGTTGGCGTGGCACTGTAGGCGAAATTGCCAAGCATACAGTAGCAGAAATGACTAAACATTATCACACTAATCCGAGTGATTGCCTAGCTTCCATAGGTCCATCTATAGGAGCATGTTGTTATGAAATAGGTGATGAGGTAGTTGCAAAGTTTAACGAAGTCTTCCAAAATGATAGCGATAAAATCTTGCATTTTAATCACGATAGTAAAAAATATCATTTAGACCTTTGGCAAGCAAATGCTATTATCTTACAAAGAGCAGGAGTTCTAGCTGATAATATTGATATGGCTAATACTTGCACATCTTGTAACAAAGATGTATTTTTCTCTTATCGCGCAGATAATGGCAAAACAGGTAGAATAGCTTCGATTATTTCACTTAAATAAATAATTTTACCTAAACTATGGATAATTTTCATAAATTATTATATTATTAAATAGATTATAAGATTTTCAGGGGATGAATTTCTATGATTAAAGAAAATTTAAAAACTGTTCAAGAACATATTAAAGAAAGTATAGCAAAAAGACATAATGCTGCTAGTGAAGATGTTTTATTAGTAGCAGTAACTAAAAATCATGATGTAGCTTCTATGCAAGAAGCTATTGATGCTGGTGCTAATGTAATCGGTGAAAATCGAGTACAAGAAGCCTTGCAAAAACATGAAACTTTAAATCGTGATGTAACATGGCATTTAATTGGTCATTTACAGACTAATAAAGCTAAATATGCTGTAAAACTATTTGATATGATTGAATCAGTAGATAGTATCAAATTAGCTGAAGCTCTAAATAAAGAAGCACAAAAAATCGACAAAGTTCAACAGGTATTAGTACAAGTTAATTTAGTCAAAGAAGCTTCAAAAACTGGGGTTTATTTAGAGGAATTAGACGAGCTTTTAGCGAAAATTGATATATTAAGCAATTTAAAACTTATGGGGCTAATGTTTATTGCACCAAAAGTAGATAATTTAGAAGATGTTCGTCCTATGTTTGCTCAAATGTTTAAACTCTTTAAACAAGTTCAAGCTAAAACATTTGCTACATCAGAAATAAAATATCTATCTATGGGCATGACACATGATTATCAAATAGCTATTGAAGAAGGTGCTAATATCGTTCGTGTTGGCACAGGTATCTTCGGCCCACGTCAATATTAAGGAGAAATATATATTATGAAAATTGTCGACAAAATCCGCAATAAGATGGGACAAAATCCTGAATCTGAAGAGTATATTGAAGAAGTAGATAACACTGATGATAGTGATTTACAAGCAACAACTTATCAAAATCCTGATAATGTTGTAGATTTTAAAAATAAAGCTAAAAATAACCAATTAAAAGTAATGGTAATTGAACCAGTTTCTTTTGACGATGCTCAGCAAGTAGCTGACCACATTCGCAACCATAAACCAGTTGTAGTCAACTTTGAAAACACTAGTAGCGATATTGCTAAACGCATTATTGATTTTATCAGTGGTACTACTTACGCTTTATCCGGCGATATCAAAAAAGTTGGTAAAAATGTATTTATGTGTGCCCCAAATAATGTTAGTGTTAACTTTACTGAAGAATTGAAAAAACCATCTTCTTCAACAACTATGCCTTGGGAAGAATAAACAAAAAGGATTGATTTTTTTATAATGGCAGACCGTGAAAAGATTATTCGCTTTTATAAAGGAACTGAAGGCGAAGAAATTGTTATAAAATTAATAGACGCAGTAGAAGCTGTAAACAAAACAAGAAAATTCCGTGCTACAGATTTTCTTGACCCTTATGGCTGTGAAATAGCAGAAACTGTAGTCGCTCACTATGATGGTATATCTGTTGATTTCTTTGGCGGATATATCGGTGCAGAAAGACAATGTGCTAACTTTGTGCATGAAGATTTTATGGGAAAACCTTCTTATAATATCTCTGTTGTCAAAGCTACATGGAATGATAAATTCTATCGCCTTTCGCATCGTGATGTTTTAGGTGCTCTCATGGGACTTGGCATCAAACGTGAGCAAATTGGTGATTTATTGATAACTTTAGGTATGGTAAAAATTATTTGCACTACTAAAATGGCTGATTTCATCTTACAAAATTTAACACAAATCGATTCAGCTAAAGTTAGTTGTGAATTAGATAACCTTGAAACTATCGCTCCTCGTGAAGAACGTTGCAAAGAAATAACTTCCACTGTAGCCTCTTTACGTATTGATTCTATCGCAGCTTCTGGATTTGGAGCTTCTCGCAGTAAAATGTCTTCTATGATCGATGCTGAAAAACTCAAATTAAATTGGCAGACTGTGAAAAGTGCCTCCCAAATGGTAAAACAAGGTGATATCATTTCTATTCGTGGACGTGGTCGCCTAGAAGTAGCTGAAGTTCGTGGAACTACAAAAAAAGGACGTACTGTTGTTTTATTAAAACGTTATCTTTAAAAATGGGAGACTTATTTGTGTTTTTTTTATCCTCTTTTGTTATTTTAATCATCGTCTTAGACCAATTAATTAAATATTTAGTTGTAAACAATATGTTTTTAGGTGAGTCCATTCCTGTTATTCCTCATTTATTGCATCTCACTTATATTTTAAATCCAGGTGCAGCCTTTGGTATTTTAGAAAATCAGCGTTTCTTTTTTATCCTTATCGCTGTAATTTTGATATTCGCTATCGTTTATTTTTATTCTAAAATCATAAAACTAAATAAATTATTTCAGTTAGGTATAGCTATGCTTTTCAGTGGTGCTATCGGTAATATGATTGACCGTATATTCATCGGTAAAGTAGTCGATTATATCGATTTTCGCATTTGGCCTATTTTCAATCTTGCTGATATTGCTATTGTTTGTGGCTGTATCATCATCATTTACGAACTATTATTTATTACAGATAAAGGAACAAACTCATGATAAAAACATATACAATCTCTGATGAAATAGGCACTAGATTAGATGTTTTTCTTGCCGGTCAAGAAGATAATCCATCTCGTGCTAGTATTCAAAAAATGATTACTGATGGTGCTATAACTGTCAACAATGAAGTAAAACGTGCTAATTATAAATTAAAAGCTAATGACCAAATCACTATGGTATTTGAACCACCTACAGAAATTGAAGTAAAACCAGAAAATATTCCACTTGATATTCTTTATGAAGATAACGATATTATCGTCATCAATAAAGCTCGTGGTATGGTAGTTCATCCTGCTGCTGGAGTTTACAGCGGAACTTTAGTAAATGCTTTACTTTATCATTGTCATGATGAATTATCCGGTATCAATGGCAAAATTCGTCCTGGTATTGTTCATCGCCTAGATAAAGATACTTCAGGCGTTATGGTCGTTGCCAAAAATGATTTTGCTCATAATGACTTAGCCTTGCAAATAGGCAGTAAAACAGCTATTAAAGAATATGTAGCTTTAGTTCATGGTAATATCACAGAAGAAAAAGGCATTATCAATGGTAATATCGGTCGCCACCCTATTGACCGTAAAAAAATGGCAGTTGTAACAAATGGCGGAAAACCAGCAACTACTGTTTTTCACGTACTAGAACGCTATAAAAATTGTACATTCGTGCAATGTCGATTATTGACAGGTAGAACACATCAAATTCGTGTTCATATGGCATATATCGGACACCCACTTATCGGTGATCCTAAATATTGCAATAGTAAAAATAAATTCAATATCGAAGGACAAGCTCTTCATTCTTTAAATTTAAAAATCATTCATCCACGCACAAAAGAAGAAATGACTTTTACTGCACCAATTCCTGAAGATATGGAAAACTTATTAAAATATTTTCGTCAAACCATTTAAACTTTTATTTAAATCATCAATATCATGAAGTTTATTTAAGGATGTGATTAATAATGGCTAAACTAATTGAAAAAACTGTTGTTATGGACGGTAAAGCTATCGAACGTGCTTTAACTCGTATCGCACATGAAATAATCGAAAAAAATAAAGGCACTAAAGATGTCATCATTGTTGGCATTAGAAAACGTGGTGTGCCTTTAGCTGAAAGATTATCATCTATTATCGAAAATATCGAAGGTGTTCATATTCCTATCGGTGTTTTAGATATCACTTTATATCGTGATGACTTAGCTCATATGTCTTATCAGCCACTAATTCAAGAAACTCATATTGATGAAGATATCACTAATAAAACTCTTGTTTTAGTAGATGATGTTTTATACACAGGTAGAACTATCCGTGCTGCCTTAGATGCTCTAATTGATTTAGGCAGACCTAAAAAAATTCAATTAGCTGTTTTAATCGACAGAGGACATCGTGAATTACCTATTCGTGCTGATTATGTAGGTAAAAATGTTCCTACTGCTACAAAAGAAGCTATTGCAGTAAAATTAACTGATACTGACGATTGCGATAAAGTTTTCATTGGCGAATACATTTAAAAAAAGCTGTAATTTTTAAGCATAAAAACTTAAAAATTACAGCTTTTTAATTAATACATATCTCTTAAATATTTACCTACAGAACCAAAATCACTCATACTGCCTTTTATGTCTATGTTACCATGACCGTCTACATATTTTTCTAGTTTTCTCTTTACTCTTTGTAGCGCATTATCAATTGATTTTACATGTCTATGTAATTCTACAGCAATTTCTTGATAAGATTTACCATCAAGATATGCAATTAAGACTTTCCATTCTAAATCACTTAATAATTTTTCCATCTTATCTTCAATATCTAAGAATTCTTCACGATGAATCATCATCTCTTCAGGGTCAATAACAACAGAGCCAGAAATTATATCTAGCAAGGTACGGTCTGATTCTTCATCATAAATTGGTTTATTTAGCGATACATATGAATTTAATGGTATATGTTTTTGTCTTGTAGCTGTCTTTACTGCCGTTATAATCTGTCGTGTAATACACATTTCGGCAAATGCTCTAAATGAAGATAATTTATCACTGCGAAAATCTCGGACACCTTTATATAGTCCTATCATTCCTTCTTGAATGATATCTTCTCTATCAGCACCAATTAAAAAATACGCTCTTGCCTTTACTCTAACTAAATTGCGATATTTTTTTATGATATAATCTAGTGCGACATCATCATGCTTTTCTTTTATCTGCATTACAATTTCTTCATCAGTCATTTTATCTAGACATTTAATTTTTTCTTCTAATTCTTTACTATTATTTATCTCCATCGCACTATCTCCTCTGTGAAAATAACAACGATTTCCAAAATTTGCAAGTTATATCCAGAATTATACCATTGAGGTTGTGTTTCAGTCAAGCCAATATTATAGATAATCAGAATATTTATACAGTTTAATTTTAATATTATGCAAAATTAAAATTTAGTAAAATTAGATGAAAAGCTTTATATTCTCTGCTATAATGAACTTAACCATTCATAATATGCTATTTTTTATTTTTATATAAATCCTAATACAATAGTTATCTTATATCGTATGATTAGTATTCATATGTAAAAGCATATTAATAAACAAAATTATTTATAGAAGGGATTTTTTATGTTAATCTTAGCTTCATCTTCACCGCGTCGTAAAGAGTTATTAGCACAAATCGGTTGCAAATTCGTTTGTCGTCCTAGCAGTTGTGAAGAACTCACTTTTCGCGATGAACCCAATCCACAAAAATTAGTTATGCAAAATGCTATTTTAAAAGCAAAAGCCAGCATTGATAACCATCATAAAGATGAAATAATTTTAGGTTCTGACACTGTAGTTGCCTTAGACAACAAAATTTATGGTAAACCTAAAGATGATAATGATGCTTTTTGTATGCTCAAAAATCTTTCAGGAAAAACACATCAAGTTTGCACTGGTATCGCATTGATAAAAAATGGAAAAATATTTTCTGATGTTTGCACTACTGATGTTACCATGAAAAATTTATCTGATGAGGAAATTTTAAATTATATTAAAACAAAAGAACCACAAGATAAAGCAGGAGCTTATGCTATTCAAGGATTAGCTTCTATTTTTATTGAAAAAATCAATGGCTGTTATTTTAATGTAGTAGGTTTACCTTTAAATTGTTTATATAATTTATGTAAAAAAGCTGATGTTGATTTATGAGCACAAGTATCAAAGATTTACCTGATGAAGAACGACCCCGCGAAAAACTTTTAACTCTTGGAGCCAAAGCTTTAAGCAATGTTGAATTATTAGCTATATTATTACATTCTGGTACACGAAAAAAATCTGTATTTGAATTATCTCAAGAAATTTTAGCTAAATATAAAGAAGATGGCTTGGCTTCTCTTGTGAATTCTTCACCAAAAGAATTGATTTCCATAAAAGGTTTAGGGCTTGCTAAAGTTACTACGCTGTTAGCTGCTATTGAATTAGGTTTGCGTCTAGCAAAAAAACCTTCTGCACAAAAATTGGCGATAAAAAGACCTTTAGATGTAGTAAATTATGTAATGCCTAGACTTCGCTATGAGAAAAAAGAACACTTTGCCATTTTACTTTTAGATACTAAAAATCAAATCATTGCTTTTCCAGATATTTCTATAGGAAGCTTAAATGCTTCTATAGTTCACCCTCGTGAAGTTTTTCGCTGTGCTATCAATCATTTTGCTTCATCTATGATACTTGTACACAATCACCCTAGTGGCGATCCTAGCCCAAGTATGGAAGATATTCATATAACAAAAAAGCTAATAGAAGGCAGTAAAATACTTGATATAGAAATTTTAGATCATATTATTGTTGGAGATAATAAATTTACTAGCTTAAAACAACAAGGTATGATAAAATAAGTAGTCAGATTGTTATAAAATTGAAGGGAGAATGTTTTAACATGAAGTGGAATTTATTTGGTGGTTTTTCCCAAGATATCGGTATCGATTTAGGAACAGCCAATACCCTTGTGCATTTAAAAGGAAAAGGTATTGTGCTTAGAGAACCATCTGTTGTTGCTATTAGAAAGGATACAGGAGCAGTTCTTGCTGTTGGTTCTGATGCCAAAGGCATGATTGGTCGTACTCCAGGCAATATCGTAGCTATTCGCCCAATGAAAGATGGCGTAATTGCTGATTTTGAAGTTACTCAAGCAATGTTAAAATACTTTATCAATAAAGCTAGAAATGGTTCTTCCTTTAGCAAACCACGTGTTGTTGTAGGTGTACCATCTGGTGTAACTGAAGTAGAAAAACGTGCTGTTATAGATGCTGCTATTCAAGCAGGTGCTAGAGAAGCATATTTAATTGAAGAACCTATGGCTGCTGCTATTGGTGCTGGTCTACCTGTTGAAGAAGCTACTGGTAGTATGGTAGTTGATATCGGTGGTGGTACTACAGAAATCGCTGTTATATCCCTTGGTGGTATTGTTACAAGCTGTTCTCTTCGTGTTGCTGGTGACGCTTTAGACACTGCTATCATTCAATATATAAAACGTAAATACAGCCTCATGATTGGTGAACGTACTGCTGAAGAAATCAAAATGTCTATCGGTAATGCTATGGTTAGTGATGACATGGAAAAAGATTTTGAAATCCGTGGTCGTGACCTCGTTAGTGGCTTGCCAAAAACATTAAAAATTCATGCTGAAGAAATCACTGAAGCTTTGAAAGAACCAGTTAAGAAAATTGTTGATGTTGTAAAAGTAACACTTGAAAGAACACCACCTGAACTTGCTGCTGATATCTTAGACCGTGGTATCATGCTAACTGGTGGCGGTGCTTTATTACACAATTTAGATAAATTACTTTCTCAAGAAACAGGTATGCCTGTAATCATTGCTGAAGACCCATTATCTTGTGTTGGTGAAGGTACTGGTAAATCTTTAGAAAATATCAATCTCTTAAACAATGTAATTATTAGTGATAAGAAGTTGAATAAATAATGAAATCACCCTCTAAACGTTCATTAATCGTCTTATTTATCATTATAAGCATAATTTGTATTCTCTTTTTTGCTGCTATTGGTAGATTTAATGCACCACTTGCTAATTCTATTGTTGTAAACGTTTTAGCACCATTTCAATCTGTTACTAGCGCAGTTTCAAGTAAATGTAATGATTTTCGTAACTATGTCTATGATGTATTTTATGTTTACGACCAAAATAGAGAATTAAAAGCTCAAAACGATGATTTAAAACTCAAGGTTGCTCGTACAGCTGAGCTTGAAGCAGAAAATGCTAATCTGCGTCAATTATTAAATTATAAAAAAGCTAATTTGCAATTTGATTTATTACCTGCCAACGTTATTGGTCGTGATAGTGCTACTTGGAGCAGTCATATCATTATCAATCGTGGTACAGATGATGGTGTACAAAAAAATATGACTGTCATTACTCCTGATGGTCTTGTAGGTAATATTCATGAAGCTTATGCTTCTTATTCTGAAGTTGAACTTATCACTGACCCTCGCTCTGCTGTTGGTTCTATTGTTCAACGTGCTGATTCTCGAGTAGCTGGTATAGTCAAAGGTTCTGCTGATTCCAATTCAGCAATCAATATGACTAATATCCCACAAAACGCTAATATCGTAGAAGGCGATACTATCATCACTTCTGGTTTTGGTGGTATCTATCCAAAAGGAATTCCTATCGGCTCTGTAGCTGCTATAAAAAATGATTCTGGTGGATTATTACAATATGCAACTTTATACCCTTGTGTAGATTTTCAAAAACTTGAAAATGTTGCTGTTATCATTAACCATCGTGAAGTAGCTCAACCTGCTGCAACTCCAGCTCCTACAGCACCAGCTCAAGCAAATGCTCAAACTCCAGCTCAACCTACTACAGGTGATACAAAATGAAAACAGTAATACCATGTTTTTTATTAATATTCATTGCCTATATTCTACAATCATCTGTTTTTAACATTATTGCTTATGATGGAATTTCTGTAGATTTAATCTTATTATTAGTTATTTTCTTTAGCATTATTTATGATAAATATGCTATTTTATATGGATTTTGTGCAGGATTATTTCAAGATTTAGCTTCTGGTACATTCCTTGGTATTCATACTCTAAGTCTTGTTATCATCTGTATCTTAATCCATAAGATATCTCAACTAATCTACAAAGAAAATATATTTTTACCTATTGTAGCTAGTGTATTTTCTACTTTTTTAAATTATTTTATCATTGCTTTATTCATCTTTTTATTAGGTTATAGTTATAATATCTGGCTTGTCATAAACAATATGATTATCGCTCTTATCTATAATCTAGTATTTGCTTATCCTGTATATTTTATCGTTGTTAAAATCGACGCTAAACTTCAATATTGGATAAAAAGATCTGAACAATTCTAACCTTAGGTTAGCAATTAATTTTAGAGTGATGAATAGCTCACAATCATAAATAATTTATAAAAAATCTAAAAGAGTATGATATAATTATATTAACTTTTAGGTAAGCATATTTTTATATCTATACGATATTAAATGACTTTAAGACACCTAAGGGTGTCTTAATTTATTATAGGAGTAAATTAAAGTTGAAATTTCTTGATAAACGTTTAAAAATTTTAGCTGCTATTGTAACACTTATAGTTGTTGCACTCATTAGTCGATTAGTTTATTTACAAATCTATCAAGGCGAATATTTTTCTAAATTAGCAGATGGTAACCGCATTCGTCTTGTTTCCACGTCTGCACCTCGAGGCATTATCTATGACCGCAATGGTGTACAATTAGTAAATAATCGACCTGCTTTTACTGTAGAATTATTGCCATCTTTAGAGCCTGTATCTCCTGAAGTAGTGGCTCGTTTGGCTACTTTATTAAATATCAGTGTTGATGAAATAAATGAAAAAATTGCTCATCACTCTGGTTTTGACCCTGTTACCTTAAAAATAGATGTGCCACCTGAAATAGTAACTATCATTGAAGAACAACAAGATTTATACCCAGGTGTATTTATCGATACAAAACCAGTACGTAATTATATCTATAAATATGAAGGAGCTCATGCTCTTGGTTATGTAAGTGAAATCAGCGATAGTGAACTTGAAGACAAGAAAAAAGCTGGTGATGATTCCTATAAATTAGGTGATATCATTGGTAAATTCGGTCTTGAAAAATACTATGATAAATACCTTCGTGGTATTCCTGGTGGTGAACAAGTCGAAGTTGACGTTACCGGTCGTCCTGTTCAACGTCTAGGCATGAAAAATCCTGTAAGTGGTGCAAGTCTTACTTTGACTATTGACCACAATCTTCAAGAAGCTACAGAAAAAGCCATGGACGAAGTAATGTCTGGCATCAATGCGCAGGCTGCTGCCGCTGTAGTATTAAATCCTCAAACTGGCGAAGTATTAGCTATGGTTAGTCGTCCAACTTATGACCCAAATTTATTTGCTCTTGGTATTTCCACTAAAGACTGGAATGCTATAAATAATAATCCACATTATCCTCTTGATAATAAAGCTGTAACTGGTGAATATCCTCCTGGTTCCACTTTCAAAATCATCACAGGTACCGCTGCTTTAATGGAAAAAGTAGTAACTCCTGATGAATTGATTTTTGACTCTGGTCAGCACTGGATAATTCCAAAAACAAATGCTGATGGTGAAGCTTTAGGTTATATCAATTTTGAACAAGCCTTAGCTCATTCTGATAACGTTTATTTCTACGAAATGGGTAACCGTTTAGGCATCGATAGATTAGCAAAATGGGCTCGTATCTTTGGTATTGGTGAAAAAACAGGCATAGACTTACCATATGAAGCTGTAGGTAATGTCGCTTGCCCTGAATACAAACGTAAGGTATTTGATGAAGATTGGTATCTTGCTGAAACATTTGACGCTTCCATAGGTCAAGGGTTTACACTTGCTACACCATTACAAATGGCTTTAGTTATGAGTGAAGCTGCTAATGGTGGTAAAAAATATCGCCCATATTTAGTAAAAGATATCATTGCTCCAGATGGTACGGTAATCAAACATTTTGATCCAGTAGTTGAACGTGATTTAAATATCGATCCATCTGTTATCAGTCTTGTTCAAGAAGGTCTACATGAAGTTAGTACTGTCGGTACAGCAGCTGCCATGTTTAAAGACTTCCCTGTGCCAATTGCTGGTAAAACAGGTACTGCCGAAAACTCTCATGGTCGTGAACATGGTTGGTTTGTAGCTTACGGTCCATTTGATAATCCTAATATTGCTGTAGCTGTTATCGTAGAAAATGCAGGTTATGGTGCTACTTCTGCCGTACCTATTGGATATAAAATTCTAAGTGCTGCTTTTGGTTTAGATAAGCCGAAAACTCCAGAAAATCAACCAGCTCCTGCACAACAATAATAATAAAATGAAGTGATTATATGAATGAATTAATAACGTTTAAAGGTTCTAATGATGGCTTAATTTTAGTCATAACAAAAAAAGCTAATTTCAATCAAATTAAAGAAGCATTAAGTAAAAAATTAGCTTCTTGTTCCAATTTTTTTGAAGCTAATACTACTATATTGCTCAAAGATGATAAATTCTCTCAAGAAGAGCAAAATATCTTAGCTGATATCTTAAAACAATATCAATTAAATTTAAAAATTGTAGCTGTTGATAAGACAGCTACAAACCAACATTGTTCAGCACAAAATCCGCCATTAATCATCAAACGCACTGTACGTGGAGGCGAAGAAATTTTTTCTAAAGGCTCTATCGTCATTGAAGGAAATGTCAATCCTGGTGCTAAAATCATAGCTGGTGGAAATATTGATATTCATGGTCATTGTCGTGGCATTGTCTATGCTGGAGCCTATGGCGATATTAATTCTTATATAATTGCTGATAAATTATCGCCACTGCAAATACGCATAGCACATTTAATTGCTAGAGCACCAGATAATAGTGAAAACATTACTGATAATAAAAAATCATCAACTCCTGAAAAAGCTATTATCTGTGATAATACCATTATCCTAGAGCCATTCAATCGAGAAAATTAATTTGCACAAAGTATATAATTGTAAAGAGAGGTGCTTTTCTGTTTGTCTTGTAGTGCAAAAAGGCAACAGTAATCTTATATGACCCAAACTAATACAAATTGTAAAATCATTGTTATTACTTCTGGTAAAGGTGGTGTAGGCAAAACTACTACTACAGCCAATATAGGTGCTGGTCTTGCCATGAAAGGATATAAAGTCGCACTTATTGATACAGATACAGGGCTTCGCAATCTTGATTTATTATTAGGTTTAGAAAATCGCATTATGTATGATTTAGTAGATGTAACATCTGGTAAAATTCCTTACAAAAAAGCCCTTGTTCGCCATAAAAAATATGAGACATTATTCTTATTGCCTACATCCCAGACAAAAGATAAACTCGCCGTATCTCCTGAACAAGTTGTCGCTTTATGTTCAGAAATGAGTGCAGATTTTGATTTCATCTTGATTGACTGCCCTGCTGGTATTGAACAAGGTTTCAAAACAGCTGTAGCTGCTGCTGATATCGCTTTAGTTGTTACTATGCCTGAAATCTCTGCTGTTCGTGATGCTGATAAAATTATTGGTGAATTGAACCGCGCTGATAAAGAAAATATCTTATTAATCGTCAACAGAATTCGTCCTGATATGGTAGCTAAAGGTGAAATGCTAGACCTTGATGATATCAACGATATCTTAGCCATAAAATGTATCGGTCAAATTCCAGATGATGAAATGGTCGTATCTTCTACTAACCGTGGTGAACCTGTAATCGCTAATACAAAATCTCAAGCTGGTATAGCTTATCAAAATATCACTAGACGTCTTTGTGGTGAAGATGTTCCATTTATGACTTTCCGTACTAAAGAGTCTTTCTTTGATAGATTAAAAAAATTATTTTAATTAAGGAGAGCATAATATTATGTTTGAGGTTGTAATGAAATTATTAAATAGAAATCAAAAAACATCTAAAGAAATTGCTAAAGATAGATTAAAAGTTGTATTAATTCATGACCGTGCTAATATTTCTCCTGAAGTTATGCAAGCTTTAAAAAACGATATAATTGAGGTAATTTCTCATTACATGGATATAAATAAAAATGAAATGGAAATTTCGCTAGAAAATGATGATAATTCTGTTGCATTATTAGCTAATATCCCTGTAAATCGCATCAAAAATCAAGCTAAAAGATAAATTATAGGCAAGCATTTATTTTTAATAAGTGCTTGTCCTTTTATTTTTTACTCAATATTTATCATCTATTTATTAGATTAGTATTTATTGCTTTGCTTTACACTTCATCTAAAAAAATGGTACAATATAACATAATGATTATCAAATTATCCCATATTAATGAGGTTTATATTAATGAACAAATTCCATAAAAGACTTTGTGTCTTAATTTTTTTCGTATCTGTGATTTCTGCTGGAGTCATCTATTTCACAGTGGATATTAATACTTTATCTAGTTTGACACAGTTCAATCCTCTAGCAATAATCGCAGCTTTGATTTCCATTAGCTTTGGTTTATTTTTAGATGGTTTAAGACTTGTCCAGTTAGTTAATATCTCCAACGAAAAAATCTCATTTTCACAAGCATTACATGTAGTATTTGGCAATTATTTCTTAGCACTGCTAACACCTGGTTTCAGCGGTGGTGCAATTGCTCAAGTACTCTTTTTACGTCATGCTGAAATACCTGTCGGAAAGGCCACTATAATTGTCATTGTCCGCACAATTTTATCTATCATGTTTTTAATCATGTGCATGCCATTCATCTTTATGCATGATGCAGGTATAATCCCATGGATTTCTGATGAAACTTTAATGATTATCTCTAGTTTGGCTTTTTTAGTCATTTTAATGTTGATTTGGTGTTTCAAGCATAATTACTTAGATTATCTAGTAATTAAATTTGTTCGTCGACTTTCTTATAAAAAAGCAAAAGCATTTCTTTCTTTTTATCGAGATAATAAATTAGCTATAAAACTTTTATTAGCTTCACCTTTAAAAATGCTTAAAGTCTATATTACGTCGGGCTTAAGTTTACTTTTTATCTATGCTATCGTACCAATTTTAATGTTTAGTTTAACTGATGATTTTGATGGTGTCTTAGCCATGGGACGTATGATAATTTTAAATATCTTACTTTACTTTTCTCCAACGCCAGGGGGTTCTGGTATCGCCGAAGGTGGCTTTATATTATTGTTCAACTCTATGTTGCCAGAAGGTACTGTCGGTATTGTAGCTGTTACATGGCGCTTAATCGCTGAATATATACCTTTCCTCATTGGTTTTTACTATACAATTAAAGTCTTTGGTCGAGATTTTTTAAATAAACCACTTATAAAATAATCTTTTAAAATTTTATTTATGGAGGCAAATTTTATTTAATGGAAGACTTTAATGAACGCATAGTTTCTGGTGGCGAGATGGATATTGATAATTGGCAGTATTCTCTACGCCCTAAGAAATTACAAGAATATATAGGACAAGATAAAGTCAAAGATAATTTATCTATTTTCATTCAAGCAGCTTTAAATCGCAATGAAGCTCTTGACCATGTACTTTTATACGGACCTCCTGGACTCGGTAAAACTACACTTGCCAATATTATCGCTAATGAAATGGGAGTAAACTTCCGTGTAACTTCTGGGCCAGCTATTGAACGCTCTGGCGATTTAGCGGCACTACTTACGAATCTCACCGAAAAAGATGTATTATTCATTGATGAAATTCACCGTCTTTCTCACAGCGTAGAAGAAGTTTTATATTCCGCTATGGAAGATTTTGCCTTGGATATCATCATCGGTAAAGGGCCAAGCGCTCGCTCTATTCGTCTTGACATTGCACCATTTACACTCATTGGAGCGACTACTAAAGCTGGTGCCTTGGCTTCTCCACTACGTGATCGCTTTGGTGTTATTTCTCGCCTAGAATATTACACGCCTGAATCATTAGTTTTTATTATCAAGCGCTCCGCTGAAATCTTAAATATACCTATCGAAGATAGAGGAGCTTTGGAAATCGCGCGTCGCTCTCGTGGAACACCTCGAGTAGCTAATCGCCTTTTAAAACGAGTTCGTGATTTCGCTCAAATAAAAGGCGACGGTATCATCACTGATGAAATCGCAGATACAGCTCTAGCTATGCTTGAAATTGACAAGATGGGACTTGACCATATCGACCGCAATATTTTACTCACTATGATTAATAAATTCGGTGGTGGCCCTGTTGGTCTTGAAACATTAGCTGCAGCAGTAAGCGAAGAAACAGATACTATCGGTGATGTTTATGAGCCTTATTTACTTCAATTAGGCTTTATCAATCGCACTCCTAGAGGGCGAGTTGTTACCAAGCTTGGTTATGAACATCTTGGTTTAACAAAAACGGAATAATTTATATTTATTTAGGGAGTTTATAAATGAATATATTACTTCATATGTGTTGTGGTCCATGCGCTTGTTATCCAGTGCCAAAACTTCGCTCAGAAGGTCATGATATTACAGGATATTTTTTCAATCCTAATATTCACCCTTATAAAGAATTTAAGCACCGTTTAGCAACTGCACAAGAATATGCACAAAAAGTTGATTTAAAACTTATCGTAGATACAAATTATCAATTACGAGATTTTTTACAACGTGCTTTAACTATCGAAAAAAATACAGATGGTCTTAATTTAGATAATCGACGCTGCCGTATGTGTTATGCTTGGCGACTTCATCAAACAGCAATCTATGCTAAAGAAAATAATTTTGATGCATTCTCATCAACTTTATTTGTCAGTCCTTATCAAAACCATGAAATGATGAAAGATGTCGCTCAAAAAATTTCTCAAGCGGTAGGTATTCCTTTCTTCTATGAAGATTTTCGACCAGGATTTGCTGAAGGAACACAAACAAGCATTGATTTAGAATTATATCGTCAACCTTATTGTGGTTGTATCTTCAGTGAAGAAGAACGTTATTCCAATTCTTTCAAGAAAAAACGCAAAAAAAAATTAAAAGCTCTCTTTAATGAGCAAAATAATAAATGATGTGATGGGGTTTTTATGATATCTATTACTACTGCAACAGCTGATGATTTAATAACTCTTGCAGATATTGAGCAAATATGTTTTTCATCCCAAGAAAGTGCTAGTTTAAATACTTTAAAATCCAGATTTGATGTATTTCCTAATCATTTCTTAGTAGCCAAAATTCATAAACATGATGACAATGAAATTATAGGTTTTGTCAATGGTATGGTAACTGATGAAGAAACTATTACTGATGAAATGTATACAAATGCTAAACTTCATCAACCACAAGGAAAGTATCAAACAATCTTTGGTATTGATGTATTGCCATCTTATCAACATTTAGGCATTGCAACTAAATTAATGAAAAATCTTATTGAAAAGGCTCAAAAAGAAAAACGCACTGGAATTATTTTATGTTGTAAACATCAACTTATTCCATTTTATGAACAATTCGGATTCCAAAATTTAGGTATTTCTAAATCTACACATGGTGGCGTTGTCTGGTATGACATGCTCCTAAATATATAAAAAATCCTCTATAGTTAGTGATGAATAATTCATTTAACTATAGAGGATTTTTTTATACTGCTTTATTTACTTTTAACATTTTTTCCTTTGGTGATTTTTTTATTCCCGCAAAGAAGAAACCTATACTTAATACAGTGAATAAAATACCACCTAAAACTACATTATTTATACCAAATTCATCAATGAAAATACCACATACAAAAGCTGCTATACAAGTACCTACATTTGTAGCTACCAAAAATAAAGCATTAGCAAAATCAGGCACATTAGATGCCACTCTTGTTATCCAATACTGATTAATATTAGCAGCACAACCCACGAGTATTCCCCAGATTAAAACTATACCCATGATTACAAATCCCATATTGCCTAAAAATAGCATTACTAAAAATAATACTGTCAATAAAAATGGATATATCCCTACAAATGAAAGTGGTCTTTGGCTTAATAATCTACCAGCAATAACATTGCCTAAAATATTTGCTAAACCAAAAATCAAAAGTGTAATGCTCACAAATTCTGTGGATAATAGCGATACTCTTTCTAAATAATCGGCTAAATAACTATATACACCAAAATTTGCACCATTTAATAAAATTACAGCTATCAAAGCCCACCATAAATTAATATCTTTTAAAATTTTGAGCTGAGAGCCATAAGACATTTTTTCTTTAACTGGCATAGATGGTACATATATTATTGTCAATGCTAAAGCGATTAAATTCACCAAAGCAAAAGCAAGCATAGCTATTTCTAAAGAAAATAAATTTGCAATATAACTCATAACTGGTACACCAAGTACCATACCAGCCGAAACACCAACCATTACTTTTGCCACTGCCTTAGGTGCTTCTTTTTCTGATACAGATGAAGAAGCTATCGCAAAGGATAATGAAACATATACAGGGTGTAAAAAGGCAGGCACTACTCTTGCCACTAATACAAGCCAAAAACTTCCTGCAAAGGCAGATATTACATTACAGATAAAAAAAGTTCCCAAAGATATTATCATAATCGTTTTGCGATTATATTTAGATAATAATAAAGGTAATATCGGGCCAGACACAGCTACTGCTAAAGCAAATAAACTAACTAATAAACCCGCCACAGATATTTCTATATTATAAGTACTTGCAACTATTGGCAATATACCAATGACACCCATCTCCGTATTTAAGATACTAAATACGCCTATAGTCAAAATAAATACGATTAAATTATTCTTAGTCATAATTTCGCTCCTAAATACATCTTGAAAATATCAATAAATTATTTTATTTATTCAAAGCTTTATTTAAAACTTTTACATATTCATTGACTACATCTTTTGCATATTGTGTATCAGGTGCAATCACTTCAAAAGCATGATACGCTCCTGGATAAACATGTAATTCTGCTGGCACACCTGCTTGAGCTAATCTTGCCATATAATTTATAGTATCATCTCTAAATGGGTCTAAATTACCTACACAAGAATATGCTGGTGGCAAACCTGTCAAATCTTTTGCTCTAGCTGGAGCCATATAATAAGACACTTCATCTGTTCCTGCTAAATCACCAATATAAGCATGCCATGCGTATTTATTAGCTACATTATTCCAAACTCGCAAATCTATATTTTCTTGACTTGCTGGTGTCTGAAATCTATCGTCAATCATTGGATAAAGAGGCATTTGAAAAGCTAATTTATATTCGCCTTTATCTCTAGCCATTAAAGCAGTAGCTGCACATAATCCGCCACCTGCACTAGCACCAGCTACAGCAATTCTATCCTTATCTACACCTAATTTATCTGCATTTTTAAATAAATAACCTAAGGCTGTATAGCAGTCATTTAAACTAGCTGGATATTTATTTTCAGGCGCTAATCTATAATCTACGGCTACAACTACTGCACTTACTTCTTTAGCAAAGCGAATACTTTGCATTTCATCTTGTTCAGGCACACCAAATAAATATCCACCACCATGTATCCACAAAATACCAGCTAAATTATCTTGTTTATTCACTGGCTTATAAATGCGCAAACGTAAATCCTTATCACTATCAGGATTTTCTACATATACATCATATACATTTACATTTTCATCTTTTGGTAAATCCTTAGAACCAACTAAATTATTGAATAAATCCTTATATCCTTGTACACCAGTTTTAGCAAAATCCATCTCGCTACTTTGTTTTAATGCTGGTAATAATTCTTTATCTGTTCTTGTTTCTGTATCAGATATATCTTTTGCCAGTGCACTAACAGACATCATCAAAATTAAATAACAGCATAATATTATTTTCATACATAATTTCATCTTTTATCGCTCCCTTTTATTTATATTATTTTTGATTAAAAATTACTTCCAATTTCACTTACCAATAAAAAAGAGAAGTAACATTACTTCTCTTTCTCACTAACAAATACTACGTTAAATACTTAATTACTTTAAAATTCTTTTAAGTAAATTTTTTATTTCTTATAAATTATCTTTAAAAAACTCTGTTAGTTTTGCAAATGGAATTACATCTGTTCTATCATATAAATCCACATGACCTGCATTCGGTACAATATATAATTCTTTTGGCTCTGCTGCTAATTTATAAGCATCTTCACTAAATTCTTTAGAATGAGCATCTTCTCCAGCGATAAATAACAATGGTCTTGGAGAAATTGTTTCGATATCATTAAATGGATAGAAATTCATGAATTTCACATTACTTGTAAGTGTTGGGTGTGTTGTTGTATTTGCACTATATCCTCTTGTAGTACGATAAAAATCATAAAATTCTTTTTCAATATCAGAAGGATTTTCACTCAATCTATCAGCTGTACCACTTGTATATTTGCGTTCTTGCCCTAAAAATTCACTATAACGCTGATTAGACGCTTCTTTGATGATTTCTTTTCTCTGTTCTACGCTTTGGCTATGACCTAAAGCACTTCTAGTAGCTGTACCCATATCATACATACTAACAGTAGCTATAGCTTTTAAACGAGAATCAATTTTTGCTTCGCTGATAGCAAAACTACCACTACCACAGATACCAATAACACCAATTCTATCTTTATCCACAAAATCACGTGTACCTAAATAGTCAACTGCTGCACTGAAATCTTCTGCATAAATATCAGGAGATACGCTATTTCTTGGCAGACCTTCACTTTCTCCCCAAAAAGATAAATCCATAGCTAAAGTTACAAAACCTTGTTCTGCCATTTTTGTAGCATATAAATTTGCCGATTGTTCTTTCACCGCTCCCATAGGGTGTCCTACGATAATAGCTGGAGCTTTTTCATTCTGCGCTAAATTTTTAGGTACGAATAAATTGCCCACAACTGTCATATTATATTGATTTTTAAATTCAACTTTTTGCATATTTACTTTATCACTTTGATAAAAATTATCTGCACCTCTTGACATATCTGGTTTATAATTCTTATCGAAGGCACTTTTTGGTGCTTGCAAATTATCACTTGCTGATACCATATTCATATTTATGCACCCCATTGTCCCTAGTGCCAAACACATGGTAATTGCTCTAACTATTTTTAAATTTTTCTTAAAGTTCATCACTAACCCACCTTTATATTTACTCTCTTTTTTTAGATTAATAAATAATTTTTTCTTTGCTTTCATTATAATTTACCATTTCTACTATATCAAATACTTATATTTAATAGTCAACTATACTTTTTAAGCATAATAAAATATAATATAATTCATCTATATTTTTTAATACTAAAATCTGGAGGTTTTTATGGATATACGTGTTTTAAAATATTTTGTAACAGTAGTTGAAGAAGAAAATATTTTAAAAGCTTCTCAAGTTTTGCATATAACACAGCCCACTTTATCTCGTCAATTAATGGATTTAGAAAAAGAACTAAATTGTAAATTATTTATCCGCTCTAATCGCAAAATTACTTTGACTTCCGAAGGTCTATTTTTATATAACAAAGCCAAAGAAATAATTTTATTACAAGCAAAAACAATTAATGTTCTGAAAAATTCTCATGAAATCATCAGTGGCGATATATATATCGGCTGTGCAGAAACAAATGCTTTTAAATTTTTAGCCAAAACTATGACTAAAATAAAAAAAACACATAAAGATATACATTATCATATCTTTAGTGGCAATGCTGATACTGTAATCGAACAACTAGATAAAGGTATCTTAGATTTTGGCTTATTGATTGATGCCCATGATAAACAAAAATATAATTTTATCACCTTACCTGTAAAAGACATTTGGGGACTATTGATGTTAAAAAATTCTCCTCTTGCCGATAAAGAATATATAACATCTTCAGATATTTTGAATATCCCCTTAATATGTTCAGGTCAAACAATGGTCAGCAATAAAATAGCAGGCTGGCTCAATCAAAATTTCACACAATTAAATATAGTTGCTAACTATAACTTAATCTATAACGCCTCTATCATGGTTCAAGAAAATCTAGGCTCTGCCCTTTGTCTTGCTAATCTAGTAAATACAAACGGCACTAATTTATGCTTCAAACCACTATATCCACCACTTGAAGCACAAATTGATTTAGTCTGGAAAAAACATCAAATACTCACCAAACCAGCTCAATTATTTTTACAAAATCTCCAAGAATATCTACCCCACAATAAATAATACGTTACTTTTTCCGCATTTTAAAATTTTAATGATAATGTCAGTTATTGAAAATCTTTAATAACACCAAACATTTCCCGCATTTTAGCATCTTTTTACGGTAGCTATTAGCAAAGTAAAAAGTGCGTGAGCGGGTGATTTCTTTGGTTCGTTTCTTTGTCATCAAAGAAATGAACAAACACCCTATTTTATACTTACTTTTCTTTCATGAGCAAGAAAAGTAACAAAAGAACTCTACCTCCCGATACCAATTTTTCTTTGTCAATTATAAAATCATGACTATAACGCTCTAAACTCGCTACGCTCAAACAGTAGAGCTAAATTCATAGTCATGGTTTTATCCTTGCCAATAGCCTACGGCTACCGCAAAATTTGCTAACGTGAGGGATATTCGGTTATTATTTTTTATCTAACACAAAATAATACAAATCTTATATTACGAACATAAAATCTATATTAAAAAATCTTTAATAACACCAAACTTTTTCCCGCATTTTAGCATCTTTTTATGGTAGCTTTAGCTATTGGCAAAGATAAAAATATAGCTACGTTTTTAGTTCTACTGTTTGAGCCTTGCGAGTTTAGAACGTTGTTGATATATTTTTATCTTTGACAAAGTAAAAAGTGCGTGAGCGGGTGATTTCTTTGGTTCGTTTCTTTATCACTAAAGAAATGAACAAATATGTATGAAATAGTAATTTTTTTCAAAGCTAAAATTTTATCTGCGGTGGCTTTCTTTAGTTCGTTTCTTTGCCACCAAAGAAATGAACAAACACCCCTAATACGAATAAAAGGCTATTTCATTATGAAATAGCCTTTTTGTTTTTCATCTTTGAATTTTATTATAAAAATTAAAACCCAAATAACAAATTATTATAATTATAGGTAAACATATTAACGACCAATTTAAAATATCTACCACTATAACTGGTATTTGTGCAATGTACCCTCTAAACACTATAGCTAAAGATTTTAAATCACACAACCAAGCAACAAAGTCTAAACATAATATGGATATCAAAATAAAATTTATCCAATATACATAAGGTAACCTATATTGTATTTTTTTATAAGCAAAACAATTTTCATTACATATACCAGTTAAACAATCATTATTTGATTTTGAACACCTAGAAAAAATATTTTTATTAATCATTTTACTAATAATATAAATCAAGCAAAAAATAGTATTAAATATTACTATACCACATATTGATGATATAAATATTACTTTATATGCTGATGCTTCATTTATACTAGTTAATGTACTACTAGTAAAAGTCATACCGCCAATAAAAGCTAAAGTAATAGCTGAAAAAATACCTATAATACTTATGATTTCTGGTTTCAAACTTTCAACATCTTTTAAGTCTTTATTTAATTTTTCTGTTGTTTTATCAAATATTTCCCTTTGCTCTATAACTTTATTTATTAAATCACTTTGTCTACCAACAACCTGATCTAAATAATTAAATCTAGTTATTTCTAAAGTAATATGGTCATATAATTTATTTATTTTAACTAATCTACTATCATATTCCAAATTTTCATCTACAATTTCTTTTACTACTTGTAAATTTTCTGATAAACAAGTAAATACTTCTGTTTTATCATTGCTACTAATTTTTATTTCTACTAGTATACCAGCAATCATAGCATATGAATGACGATACTCTCCATTATAAACTTCTTCAAGCAATAAATTAATTCTTTGTTTTATGTCATTCTTAGATAATATATCTTGATTTAAATCTCTTATAAATTTAGATATTTTAAAATCATTACTACTATCACTGAAATTTCTTTGTTCCATTATTTGACATCACCTAGTATCAAATCAATTGGAATACATCTTCTATCCCCTTCACCATTTTTATATATTTTATCCCATGCACCATTTACTTTATGCGTATCATTTACTAAATCCCAAGAATCTTTATTCTTTAACTTATCTACTATTTTTTCAATATATTTTTTTATTTCATTAGGTAGATTAGATTCATATTTATTCAATATAGGTAATCCACCATATCCAGAATAAATATAATATACATTCGGTACAACTGGACCATATTTCCATGCACAAATATCATCAAGAAATAATGGTTTCCCATAATCTTTTAAATACTCTTGTTGAATAAAATATAATAATTTTTGTAATCTTAAATTTGTTATACGCATATTCATTTCACAAGAATAAGTTATTATATAATGTGCAATATCTAAAGCACTATATTTCATAAAAATCCTCCTCTCTATACAAAAATTATATTTATTGTATTGATATTATAACATTTTTTCTATTATCTTAAAAGAATGTTACATTATAGTATAATTTTATTAATATATTTATTACTTAACAAAATTTTTCTCTATTGCAATTATAATTATTCACTATCATAATTATAATTAATAAGACTTCTACGAGGTAATAATTATGGACGGACAAAATATTTTTTATCATTATACATCAATCAATTCACTTTACAATATCATCATGAGCCGTGAGCTTTGGCTGACTAATCTAAAATCTTCTAATGATAAATCAGAAAGATATTATACTGTAAATCATATGCTCAAAGATATGGACGAAATTATAAATAATTCCACTGATGATAATTTCAAGCAATATCTATCATTATTGAAAAAAAGTTTTGAAACCCATATGCCTGATTTAAAAAATTATCTCAAAAAAAGTGATGGTTATTCGCTTAGTTTAACCGATAAAAAAGATAATCTATCACATTGGGAAAGATATGCTTCTAGTTATAGTGGTGTTTGTATCGGTATCAATATGGATAAACTCAATGTAAATTTCAAAGATTATTCTCATTTTTCCATAACAGAACTAGAAAAAATTCTCTATAGTGATGCTGAAATCTTAGATAAATTATCCCATATCTGTGCTTGTTTTTACGATTTATTTGAAGAACAAATCCGCAATTATAATGAGCCATTTCAAAAATATATCGAACAATATGGCTTTATCGTTTTAGTCATTGCCTATAATAAAGTCATGAACTTTGCTAAAAATAATTATTTTGCTGATGAACATGAGTTTCGTCTGCTTTTTTATCCTAAAACTTTATCTATGAAAAAAGATTTTTTGAGCATGAGCCGTAATATTATCTTGCCTGCTACACTCAAGCCTTTGCATGATAAATTCCATTCATTATTGCGAATGTCTTCCATTGAACAGACGCATTTTTCTTTATTTAAAAATGAAATCCGCAGTTATCATAAATTATGTTTAGCCGATATTTGGGATAGTGAACTAATTCCTGAAATCACTCTCGGTGCTATGTGTAGACAAAATAAACAGGAATTAAGCCATTTTCTCAAGGCTAATGGCTTGAAAAAAACAAAGATAACTATTTCTAAAATTCCTATTAGATGATTTAGCTAATTAAATTTTATAGAAGGTGTTAATATGATTTCTATTGATTTAGGTGATATTACTATTCTTGATTGTGATGCAATCGTCAATGCTGCAAATAAAACACTTCTCGGCGGTGGTGGAGTCGACGGTGCTATTCATCGCCGTGCAGGGCATAAGCTTTTAGCAGAATGTCGCACTCTCGGTGGCTGTAAAACTGGTGAAGCTAAAATCACTAAGGGCTATAATTTAAAAGCAAAATATGTAATTCATACAGTAGGGCCAATTTATTCTACTCAAAAAAATCAAGCTTCGCTACTTGCCAATTGCTATAAAAACTCTTTAGATTTAGCTTTGAAACACGATATTCACAGTATCGCCTTTCCTGCTATCTCCACTGGTGTATATCATTATCCACTAGAAGAAGCGACAAAAATTGCTATCTCTACAGTCAAAACATGGCTAGATACGCACAAAGATTATAAATTTGATATTATTTTCTCTTGTTTTGATGAAAAAACTTATAATATGTATCAACGATATCTTGAAGCTTAAAACTACATTTTTATATCATATTTTATTAAAATTTTACTAGGAATTAGTATTTTGCTAATTCCTTTTTTATTTTTCACCTAAATTTTATTGCTAGTCTTAAAATCTAGTGATAAACTATTCTTTGTATTTTTTATCAGCTTTATCATATTTATGAAGTTTATAAAAAATTTATCACTTATATTTTATTTATAAAGGAGGTCTTTTATCATCTAAGAAAAATTATAGCTATTACATATTTTTTAATCGTTTTTCACTTAACAATTTAATATTTAACTAAAGGAGAATTACTGTTGATTGCATTAAAAGAAGCTTATAACGCTGGTTTATTCAAATCTGAACATTTAGGAAAAAATATCTCCGCAGGTATCGTAGTTGGTATCGTGGCTATGCCTCTTGCTATGGCATTTGCTATTGCTAGTGGCGTATCTCCTGCACAAGGTATTTATACTGCTATTATTTCCGCATTTTTCGTTTCTATTTTCGGTGGCTCTCGTGTGCAGATTGCAGGCCCTACAGGTGCATTTATCGTTTTACTCAGTGGCATTTTGATGCAATATGGTCTAGCAGGCTTACAAATCGCCACTATCATGGCTGGTATTATTTTAGTTTTGATGTCTATCGCCAAACTCGGTGATGTCATTCGCTTTATTCCTGCTCCTGTTATCGTTGGCTTTACTGCTGGTATCGGTGTTACTATTTGGGTTGGTCAATGGCAATCCTTCTTTGGTTTTCCGCCAATCGCTCACGCTGAAATGTTCCACGAAAAACTTTATTTGATGATTTTATCTTTGCCACAAAGTCATATGCCTACACTCATGATTAGTTTAATCAGCCTTGCTATTATCCTAATCATGCCTAAAATTCCTATTGCTAAAAAACTTCCAGCACCACTTTGGGCAATGATTGTCGCTACTTGTATCCAATCTTATTACCAATTCCCTGGAGTCGCTACTATCGGCACTGCTTTTGGTGGTATTCCTCAAGGCTTACCAAGCCTCACACTTCCTGAAATATCTATTTCTGATGTATTTGCTTTGATTGGCCCAGCTTTCACTATTGCCATGCTCGGTGCTATTGAATCATTATTATCCGCCGTTGTTGCTGATGGTATGACAGGTCATCAACACAATTCTAACCAAGAATTATTCGGTCAAGGTCTTGCTAATATCGTTTGTCCTCTCTTTGGTGGTATCGCTGCTACTGGTGCTATCGCTCGTACTGCTACAAATATTCGTCAAGGTGGTACAAGTCCACTTGCAGGCTTAGTTCACTGCGTATTTTTAGTATTAGTATTATTCTTCTTAGCTCCACTTGCTGCTAATATTCCACTTGCTTCCATGGCTGCAATTTTGTTCGTCGTATCCTACAATATGAGTGATGTACCGAATTTTATTCGCCTTATCCGTGTTGCACCTCGTGCAGACTCCCTTATTTTGCTCATCACATTCTTTTTGACTATCTTCACTGATTTAGTAGTTGCTGTAAACGTTGGTGTCGTACTTGCTATTTTACAATTCATGCGTAAAATGGTATTCTCTGTTGATGTCCATGCTATTCATCATACAGAAATTGAACCACAGTTCCAAAAAGAATTGGAACATCACCCTGAAATGCTCGTTTATACTATCGAAGGGCCACTCTTTTTCGGTGCTGTAAGTGCCTTTGAACGTTCCCTTGCCCATATCGATAAAGATCCAAAATCTTTAATTTTACGCTTTGAAAGCGTGCCATTCGTAGATTTAAGCGGTCTTAAAATGCTCAATGAAATCGTTAAACATCTTCAAAAACGTGGCATTGAAGTATATCTTTGCGAAGCTAATCCACAAGTTCGCCGTCATATGTATCGTGCTGGATTATTCCGCACATTAGGCAGAAAACATCTCTGGCGTAAATTCTCTACAGCTCTTGAAAAATGTGAAGCTGATTTAGCCGAAAAAAATAAACACAAAGAAAAATAATTTTTTACTTATATTTAATAATAAATATAAAAATACCTCATAATATTAGTACAATCTAATATTATGAGGTATTTTTTATCTCGCCAAATATGCCCCATCTACAGGAATTATTGCCCCATTAATATAATTAGAAGCATTTGATGCTAAGAATACGACAATCCCTTGCATGTCTTCTGGATTACCCCAACGTCCTGCTGGTATACGGCTTAATATCTCATGATTTCGCTTTTCATCATCAATTAAAGCTTGATTGATATCTGTTGCCATATAACCTGGTGCTATAGCATTAACTTGTATATTTTTACTTGACCATTCATTAGCAAGTGCTTTGGTAAGCTGTGCTACACCACCTTTACTTGCTGAATATGCCGGAACGGTAAATCCACCAAAAAAACTGAGCATAGAAGCTATATTTATTATTTTTCCACTACCTTGCTTTAGCATAACTTTCCCAGCTAATTGGCAAAGCTGAAATACTGTATTTAAATTAAGCTTTATGACTTTATCCCAATCTTCAAGTGGAAAATCTTCAGATTTATGACGACGTATCATACCTGAATTATTCACAAGAATATCAAGCTTACCGTCAAAATGATTTAATGCTTCATCAAATGATGATTGCACATCTTGTCGTTTCATTAAATTTGCCTTGATACCATAAACTGAAAATCCCTGCTTACAAAGTTTTTCAGCTTCTTCTTTAGCACTATCACTAGAAGATATAATCACAACTTCTGCACCTGCATGACATAATGCCTTTGTCATGCCCAATCCTAAGCCTTTTGCTCCACCAGTAATAATTGCCTTTTTACTTGTCAGATAAAAATTATCCATAAAAGACATATAAATCACCTCATCTAATAAAATTCCCCCAATTTTATTTGCTAGATAAGCTGATGAAAAAATTTATTTTTTATATTCTTCGGCTAACTTTTTAAATAAAGGCAAAGATTTTTCAATTGTTTCTGTTTTTATGCAATAAGAAGCTCTGAAATGTCCTGGGCAACCAAAGTCGCTACCTGGAACTAATAATAAATCATATTTTTGAGCGCGTTTACAAAAAGCATAATCATCTGGCTCTAAAGATTGAGGGAAAAGATAAAATGCTCCCTGTGGTTTTACGCATTTAAAACCAGCTTCGATAAGACCATTGTATAATAATTTACCATTTTTTTCATAAGTGGACATATCGGACTCTTTGCCTGCGCAACGAGCAATTACTAATTGGAATAAAGATGGAGCATTTACGTGAGTCAATACTCTAGCAGCTCCAGCAATAGCGCCATAAACTTTGCCAAAGTCAGCTACTTCATCTGGTACTACGATATAACCGATACGTTCACCAGGAAGTGAGAAAGATTTACTATAAGAATAGCAAACAATCGTATTATCATAGTATTTTGGCAAATATGGTACATCTACACCATAAGCGATTTCACGATAAGGTTCATCAGAAATCAAGAAAATTGGGTGATTATATTCTTTTGATTTTGCATTCAAAACTTCTGCCAATTTTTTAATAGTTTCTTCACTATATACAACACCGCTAGGATTATTAGGTGAATTTACGATAATTGCTTTTGTTTTTGCAGTTATCATTTCTTCAAACTTATCAAATTGAATTTGAAAATCATCTATTTTGGCAGGAACTACTTTTAAACTAGCTCCTGTGGATTCTACAAAGCATTTATATTCAGGAAAATATGGAGCAAATGTGATGAATTCATCGCCTGCTTCACTTAAAGCTTTAAAAGTAATTGTAATCGCACCAGCAGCACCGCCAGTAATAAATAAATTTTTACCAGCAAAATTAGTACCAAAACGGCGATTGATATCTTTAGCTAAAACTTCTCTAACTTCTGGATTACCTGGAGCTACAGTATAACCATGTACAGCACATGGATCCATTTCATTTAAAATATCAATGATAGCCTGTTTTACAAAATCAGGAGCAGGAACATTTGGATTACCTATGCTAAAATCATAGATATTTTCTTCTCCTACTTCTAACGCACGTTTGCGACCATATTCAAAAATAGTACGAATAGTAGATTTCTTTGTACCTAATTCATACATTTTTTCTGAAACCATTAAATCACCTTCCAAAAATTATTCATCTTCAGCTTCATCAAAGTATCGCATACTTGTTTTTTTCCATTCCTTCACAGAATAAAGCATAGTATATTGCTGAAGATTATTTTCTTTGGCCAATTTTTCTGCAATGACTTCACATTCTTGACGTGTATGAGCATGTATCATTGTATAAATATTATATGGCCAATCTGGAGTAGTATTTCTATCATAACAATGAGAAATAGATGGACATTGAGCTAATTTTTGTGCTATCTCATCTAATTTATCCACTGGCACTACCCATGCACAAAGAGCATTTGCACGAAATCCTGCTTCTACATGGCGAAGTACAGCACCCATTTTACGAATTTTACCCTCTTCTTTATAAATTCGCAAACGATTTAATAATTCCTGCTCAGATATATTAAGTTTTTTTGCAAATTCTTTATAAGGTTCTTTTACAAGTGGAAATTCATCTTGCATAATTCTAATAATTTGTTTATCTAATAAATCCATTAGTCTGCCTTTCTTCAACAAAATCAAGTATTACAGCGTTTTTTCTATATCTTTTTACTTTATACAAAAAAATTTTTCTAAGTCATTAAATATATTTGTAACTTTGTTATTCTATCTATAAGCATAAATATACTAAAAATAAATCATTTTAATTTAAATTGTACATTTATCTTATATTTTTTATTAGATACTAAATTCATCAATTTTTCTACGCCTTCTTGAGCTTTGATTTCATCTAATATCTGTTTTCTCTTTTCCTCGCTATGTGTAAGTAGCGTAAACCATAAATTATACTCGCCTTCACGCTCGTAATTATGTGTAGCCCCTGGATAGCGATTTATAAATTCAGCTACTTGTTGCATATAGCCTTCTTTTACTTTTAAAGCCACAAGAGTTCCTTTATACTCTAATTTTCCCGAATCAAAAAATGGCCCTATACGGCGAATATAACCATGTTCTTTTAAATAACGTAAACGCTCTATTACATGGTCTTCAGTTGTCTCTAAAATCTTAGCCAATTCCAAAAATGGACGCTCACTAATTGGCAAGTTTCTTTGAATAATATTTAATAATGATTTATCAAAATTTGTAAGCATAATAATAATCCTCGTTTATCAAAATATCTGGTTTTTATTGTAACAAACTATAGATTATACAGTCAAGTAAATATGAATATCATTCATTTTTAAAATCTAAATTAAACAAAAAGTGCCTCTAACATATGTTAAAGGCACTTAATTATTAATCAACTAACATTTCATAAATTACATTTAAAAGCTCTGCTCTTCCCTGTTTTTTCGGTGAAGAATAAGGTAAAATATCTATTTCTTTCACACCTAAGGATTTGCGAATTTGAGCTATTTGTTTATTAACTGCTCCACGGCTGATTTTATCAGCTTTAGTTGCGATAATAAGCACAGGAATATTATTTTTTATGAGCCAATCAAACATTTCTTTATCTGATTTCATAGGCTCATGACGAATATCTATGAGCTGACAAACAAATTGAAGATGCTCTGAATGTAAAAAGTATTCTTCAATGAATTTTGCCCATTGCTTGCGATTAGTTTGAGCTGTTTTAGCATAGCCATATCCTGGTAAATCGACTAAATGAAATAATTTATCTTCACCAGTTTCATTAAATCTAGCAGTCAATTCATAAAAATTGATTGTCTGCGTTTTTCCTGGCTGACCGCTGACACGCGCTAAATTATGCACACGTGTCAAAGAATTAATCAAAGAAGATTTACCCACATTAGAACGACCGATAAAAGCTATTTCTTTTAAACGTTCTTCTGGATATTGCGCTTTTTTTACAGCTGACGCAATATATTTAGCTCGGATAATATTTATTTTATCTTGAGCTTTTATTTTATTTGCATTATTTTCTTGTATATCTGTCTGTGTCATTTAATCCACCAACGCTACTTTTAAAACTTCATCTATAGTTTCTACAGGAATAAACTTCATCTTAGTTTTCACTTCTGGTGCGATTTCGTCTAAATCTCTTTCATTAGCTTTTGGCATGATTACAGTATAGATACCTTCACGATAAGCTGCCAAAGATTTTTCCTTCAATCCGCCAATAGGCAATACTTTGCCACGAAGAGTGATTTCTCCTGTCATAGCCACATCAGCTCTTACTTTCTTACCTGTAAGTGCTGATACTATAGCTGTAGTCATAGTGATACCAGCAGATGGGCCATCTTTTGGTACTGCACCTTCTGGGAAATGTACATGAATGTCTTTTTCTTCATAGAACTTTTCATCTATTTTTAATTTCTCAGAACGAGCACGAATACATGTAAGTGCTGCTCTACCAGACTCTTTCATTACATCACCGAGTTGACCTGTGAGTAATAAATTTCCTTTTCCTTTTAAAACAGCCACTTCAACTGGCAAGATAACACCACCGACTTCAGTCCATGCAAGACCAGTGCAAAGACCTACTTGGTTTTCTTTTTCAGCTTTAGTTTCTGTATATTTTGCTTTACCTAAGAAATCAGTTATATTCTTCTTAGTGATGCGTACAGATTTTTTCTTTTCTGTAACTATTTTATAAGCAGCTTTGCGACAAGCTTTAGATAATTGACGTTCTAATTCACGTACACCAGCTTCACGAGTATAATCTTCGATGATTTTGCTGATTACTTCATCAGACATATTCACTTGAGATTTTTTAAGACCATTTGCTTTTTTTACTTTATCAAGTAAATGTTCTTTTGCTATATGCATTTTTTCTACTTCAGTATAGCTTGGAAGCATGATGATTTCCATACGGTCGCGAAGAGGACGAGGAATATTACCTAAATCATTTGCTGTGATTATCCACATTACTTTAGATAAATCAAATGCAAGCCCGATATAGTGGTCAGAGAATGTACTGTTTTGCTCTGGGTCTAATACTTCTAAAAGAGCAGACACAGGGTCGCCACGATAATCTGACGCCATTTTATCCACTTCATCTAATAAGAATAATGGGTCTTTGCTACCTGCATTCTTTATACCTTCAATGATACGACCAGGCATAGCACCTACATAAGTACGACGATGACCTCTGATTTCAGCTTCATCACGTACACCACCTAAAGAAACTCTGACAAATTTACGTTTCAACGCTTGTGCTATAGATGTTGCAATGGAAGTTTTACCAACACCAGGAGGGCCTACTAAACATACGATAGGCGCTTTTATATCTGGTGATAAAGCTTTTATAGATAAATATTCAATAATACGTTCTTTTACTTTTGTAAGTCCATAATGATGTTTATCTAAAGTTTTTTGTGCTTCTTTTACATCTATAGTTTCTTGATT
This sequence comes from Megamonas sp., assembly GCF_986095205.1. Taxonomy (NCBI): domain Bacteria; kingdom Bacillati; phylum Bacillota; class Negativicutes; order Selenomonadales; family Selenomonadaceae; genus Megamonas; species Megamonas sp. Next base: position 74,146 of record NZ_CFQVBI010000071.1, read on the forward strand.
TTCTATATCCCATGGTAAATCAAGTACCCATTCAATATAATTTTGAATTACTCCCATTTCTGGAGAAGCTGGATTTGTGCGTTCTAAACGTTTTAATTCTTTTTCCAATGCTTCTGTTACATATTCTGGATAAGTATGTTCTTTCATTTTTTGGCGATATTCTTCAATAGCTTCTGCTATTTCATCATCTTCGCCCAATTCTTTATTGATAGCTTTTATCTGTTCACGCAAATAATATTCTTTTTGAATTTTATTCATTTGCTTATTTACATCAAAAACTATTTTATTTTCAAGCTCCATAATTTCTACTTCTTGTAATAATAATTTATATAGAGCTTCTAATCTGCTTTTTAAATCAACGATACCCAAAATTTCTTGTTTATCTTGATATTTGCAATTTAAATGATTAGTAACTACATTGCATAAAATTCCGCCATCATCCATAGCTACATTAACTGCAATCATGACTTCAGGTGGTATTTTATGACTAAGTTTTACCCAATCTTCAAATTTAGAAATACATGCTCTTATAAGTGCCTGAATTTCTTTAGTATCTGTTTTATCTTCTTCAATTTCTTCGACATCTACTTCAATGAATAGACCATCATCGCGAAAATCTAAAATACGAGCGCGATACAATCCTTCTATCTGAGCACGCATAATCCCATTATTGAGTTTAGTTACATGCTGTACTTGACATACTGTACCAATCTCATATACATCTTCACGTTTTGGGTCTTCTACTTCGACATCTTTTTGCGCACTAAGCATAATCTGTCTGCCATGTGCCAAACATTCTTCTAGAGCCGCAACAGATTTATCACGACCTATATCAATATGTGCTCCATTATTTGGAAATAACACCATTCCTCTTAATGGTAAAAAGCTCAATGTACTTTTTTTCCCCACGAAAGAAATCCTCCTATGAGTATAAAATATTTATTATAAAAAAGAGTTGCTGCGGTTTTATTTAGCCTGGCAACAACTCTTTATTAATGGCATATTAATATCCTGTTACTTTGCTAAAAATAAGTTATTTTTTTACAGCTTTTTTATCAGCATAAGTGATTACAGGAGTTTTTTTCTTTTCAATAATCTCTTTAGTTATTTCACAAGAAACAGCACCCATTTTGGAAGGTATCTCAAACATTACATCACGCATAATACGTTCAATAATTGAGCGAAGTCCCCTAGCACCTGTCTTACGCTCCAAAGCTTCTTTGGCTATCAAATGTAAAGCTTCTTCATCGAAATGAAGTTTTACACCGTCCATTTCCAAAAGTTTGCCATATTGTTTTACTAAAGCATTCTTTGGTTTTACCAAAATATCCACTAGTGCATCTTCTGTCAAAGACTCTAAAGTAACTACTACAGGAACACGCCCTATAAATTCTGGAATTAAACCACATTTTAATAAATCTTCAGGTAAAACATTTTTCAAAATTTCACCTGTAGTTTGTTTGCGTTTACTTTTTATATCTGCACCAAAACCAAGACTTTTTTTGCCTAAACGTGCATCTATTATTTTTTCAATACCATCAAAAGCACCACCACAAATAAATAATATATTTGTAGTATCGATTTGTAACATACCTTCTTGATGAGGATGCTTTCTTCCACCTTGTGGCGGAACACTAGCAATTGTACCTTCTAGGATTTTTAAAAGTGCCTGTTGCACTCCCTCACCAGAAACATCTCTTGTTATTGAAGGGTTCTCGGATTTACGAGCAATTTTATCAATTTCATCTATATAGATGATACCTTTTTGAGCTTGTTCAATATCATTATCAGCAGCTTGAATTAGTTTTAGTAGAATATTTTCTACGTCTTCACCAACATAACCTGCTTCTGTAAGTGATGTTGCATCGGCTATAGCAAAAGGAACATTCAATATTTTAGCCAAGGTCTGTGCAAGTAAAGTCTTTCCACTACCAGTTGGTCCTAACATCAAAATATTAGATTTTTGTAATTCAACATCATCCTGCTTTGTAACTCTGTTTATACGTTTATAATGGTTATATACAGCTACAGAAAGAGATTTTTTTGCCTCATCTTGCCCTATTACATATTGATTTAATACATCATATATTTCTCTAGGTTTTGGCAACTCTCTAAGTTCAACAGGCTCATTATCATTAACTTCTTCTTCTACAATCTCATCGCAAAGCTTAACACATTCATCGCAGATATAGACTCCTGGTCCAGCCACGAGTTTTCGTACTTGTTCCTGAGTTTTTCCACAGAATGAACATTTCATTTTGCCTTTATTACCCTCACCGAAATTCAACAACATTCACCTCTTATCTACAGCTAATCATGATTGATTATTTATCACTTTTTTCTTCTTGTGGACGAATAATAACTTCATCTATTAAACCATATTTCTTAGCTTCTAACGCTGACATAAAATTGTCACGTTCTGTATCTTCTGTAAGTTTTTTTACAGACTGGCCAGTATGACGACTTAAGATTTCATTTAAAGTTTCACGAATACGCAAAATTTCACGAGCCTGAATTTGAATATCTGTTGATTGTCCCTGAGCTCCGCCAAGTGGTTGATGTATCATAATACGAGAATATGGAAGTGCATATCTTTTGCCTTTTGCACCAGCAGCTAAAAGCACAGAGCCCATGCTAGCAGCTTGTCCAATACATATAGTTGATACATCTGGCTTAATATATTGCATAGTATCATAAATAGCTAGCCCGGCAGTAACAACACCGCCGGGACTATTAATATAAAGGTGAATATCTTTATCCGGGTCTTCAGATTCTAAGAATAGAAGTTGGGCTATTACCACGTTAGCTACATTATCATCAATAGGACCACCTAAAAAAATTATACGGTCTTTTAAAAGACGAGAATAAATATCATAGGCACGTTCTCCACGTCCTGACTGTTCAACTACCATAGGTACATAGTTCATATCATTCACCCCGGTCAAAAATATTACATTTAATTTTTTAATTAAGCTTCTACAGCACTGTCAATGATGAAGTTAGCAGCTTTTTTGTGAAGTACAGTAGCTACTAAGTTACCAATGCTGTGGTTCTTTTTAATGATTTTGCTTACTTCTTGTGGAGTTGTACCATAAGTTGCAGCAAGTAAAGCGATTTCAGCGTTGATATCAGCGTTTTCAACTTTGATATCTTCAGCTTTTGCAACAGCATCTAACATGAGGTCAGTTTTTACTGCGATTGCAGCACTTTCTTTGTACTGTTCACGAAGTTTTGCCATATCCATGTTAGCATATTTTAAGTAAGCATCAAGGTTCATACCTTGGTTTTCAAGATTTACGGAAAGTTCCTGAATCATGTTGCTTACACGGTTTTCAACCATAACTTCTGGAATATCTACAGTGATATTGTCAGTAGCCTGTTTTAAGATTTCGTTACGGCGTTTAGTATCTGCTTCACGCTGTGCATTTTTTTCAATGTTTTCACGAAGTTTTGCTTTCATGTCTTCGATGGATTCATAAGAAGTAGATGCTTTTACGAATTCATCAGTGAGTTCAGGCATTTCTTTATGTTTAATGCTGTTAATTTTGCAATGGAATACAGCAGCTTTACCAGCTAAATCTTTAGCATGATATTCTTCTGGGAATGTTACGTTAACGTCTTTTTCTTCGCCAACTTTAAGACCAACGAGTTGATCTTCAAAAGTATCGATGAAAGAATGAGAACCGATTTGAAGTGGGTAATCTTTACCTTCGCCGCCAGCAAATGCTACACCGTCAACTTCACCTTTGAAATCTAAAGTGATGAAATCATCGTTTGCAACAGTTGCGCCTTCTTCAGCGTCAACCATTTTTGCATGGTGATTTAAGATATTTTTTACTTGTTCTTCAACTTGTTCGTCTTTTACTTCAACAGCGTCTTTAGCAACTTTTAATCCTTTGTATTCGCCAAGAGTAACTTCTGGAACAGGAGTAATAGTAGCTTTGAATACTACGTTTTTACCTTCTTCTAAAGTTACGATGTCAACCTGTGGACGGTCTACTGGATCTAAGTTTTCTTGTTTTAAAGCTTCATCAAAAGCTTTCTGTGCAACACGATCAAAAGCTTCATCTAAGATAGCTTCTTTACCGATGTTCATTTCAAGAATACGGCGAGGAGCTTTACCTTTTCTGAAACCAGGAATGTTTACACGATTTGCAAGGGATTTGCAAGCAGCTTTAATACCTTTATCAAGTTCTTCAGCTGGTACTTCAATTGTAAGTACTACCTTATGATTTTCAATCTTTTCTGTAGTAACGTTCATTGTAAAAAAAAACCTCCTGTTTAACTAGTAAACCAAAATTCTTATTGTATATGTTACTGTCATTCACCTTAATAGTCACAGTACACCTACTATACTAAATGAATGATATCACAATACTTTCATAAAAACAAGTCTAAGTACAAAAATACCCCAGTCTTATTGACTGGGGACCAATTTCTTATGGAGCGGAAAACGAGGCTCGAACTCGCGACCCTCACCTTGGCAAGGTGATGCTCTACCACTGAGCTACTTCCGCACTTGTCTTAACAACATAAATTATTATAAATGATAAAAAACAAAAAGTCAACACTTTTCATACTTTTAATTTATAAATTCAAACCAAATAATGCTTATAATGGATAATAATATTGTTAATGGAAAACCTATCTTTAAATATTGATTAGAAGTTACTTTTATACCCTGCTTTTTGGCAATTTCAATAACAATCAAATTCGCAATAGAGCCAAAAACTGTCAAATTGCCTGCAATTGTGGATAACAAAGCTAAAGCTTGCCATAAAATTTGTTCATCTACAGGAATGTAATATCTTAAAAGTAATACTGCTGGTACATTACTCACTATATTAGAAAGCACTATTGCCATCACTGAAAACAATGGTATTTCTTTCATATATTCTGGTGGTAAGAAACTATTTATTAAATCAAGCAAACCACTTTTTTCTACGCCAGCAATGATGATAAATAAGCCAATGAACATAATTAATAAGTTAAAATCTATATCTTCATAAACACGTTCTGGTTTTATACGAGCATTAATCAATAAAAATGCTGCCCCAAAACTTGCTGTCAAAGATAAATCAAAACCAACTAAATAAAAAATAATGACAAGTGCTAATACAATTATTGTTTTACTCAATAAATATTTATGAATGATACTATTGTTATCGCTCTTATATTCAAAACTCACAGACAAATCATTTTTATATTTAAATGATATTGCTAAATAAAGCATGATTAAACCTAAAAAAGATATCGGTGCTGCTGATAAGAAATATTCTCCAGCAGGAACTTGAGATAAACTACCTATTAATACATTTTGGGGATTACCAATAAATGTACAAGCACTACCAATATTTGAAGCCATCGCAACCGCGAGTAAATAAGGAATAGGATTTACCTTTACTTTCAAACATATCATGATAACTACAGGTGTAAATAATAAACAAACTATATCATTAATTACAATAGAAGATAAAATTCCTGACATAAAAATTACTGCTAATAATAAAGTTTTTCCTGTATGAATATGAGTGAATACTACTTTACCTATATATGTAAAAAATCCTGCTAATTTTAAATTACTTACAACTACCATCAATGAAAATAATACTACAATAGTTTTAGCATCAATTGCTTGAACGGCTTCTTCAAGGGACAAAATACCAAAAGCTGTCATTAACGACGCACCAATAATAGACATACCAGCTCTATCTACCCTAAATACTGGGCTTTTACCTAAGGTAAATACAATCAAAGTAGCTAATAATATAAGTCCTGCCACTAATTCTTGAGCATCATGCATATTACTCAATCCACCTATGGTGAATATTACTAATACCATGACCAAAATAAATCCTACAATAAATTCTTGCATAAATGGTTTCATTTTATCACCTACTTAAATTAATAATTAACAATTTATTTTAACAAAAATAATAAGCTGTATCTTATTTTATTTATCATTATAACAAAAAAACCCAGTATTACTACTGGGATATTTATTAAATGGAGCGGAAAACGAGGCTCGAACTCGCGACCCTCACCTTGGCAAGGTGATGCTCTACCACTGAGCTACTTCCGCATGATATGGAGCGGGAAACGAGGCTCGAACTCGCGACCCTCACCTTGGCAAGGTGATGCTCTACCACTGAGCTACTCCCGCATTGTCTTGTTGCTTTAGTAAATGTATCAGCAACGTTGATTATTATATATTAACTTATATTAGATTGTCAACACTTTTTTTGAAAAATTTTTGTAAGTTTTTTATAATCTTTGTAAAAATTATTGGTAAAATGGCATTTATCAGTTATAAGTGGTATAATATAGTATATTTTTAGATAAGGAAGTGTTGATATTTGGATATTCCCGAGACGGATTTATTTATTGGATTAATTTTTATATTAATTTTAATAAATGCTTTATTTATTCTCACTGAAGTGGCTATTGCTGATTCTCATAAAAATCAATTAGAAAAAATGCTTGATGAAGGTAAAAAGAAAGCTTCTGAAGCCTTAAAAATAATTGATAAACCTACTACTTATTTAATTGCTGTGCAAATAGGTAATGTTTCTTGCAATATTTTAATAGGTTTATTGACTGGCATTTCACTTGCACCATTTTTCATTCATACTTTACAAGCGATTTTTCCTGATTGCGATAATTATATAGAGCCTATTTCTCTAATCATCAGTACTTTTATCATCATATTATTATGTTCTATTTTAAGTACAACCCTACCTCGCAATATAGCCCTTACAAAACCTGAGTATTATTTACTAACTCTACTTACACCATTAAAAATATGGAAAAAACTTTTATCTCCATTTATTAGTCTATTTACTTCTATAGCTAATACTTTATTATTGATTTTTGGCATCAATCCTCAAAACAATGATAGTGTTACTGAAGATGAAGTAAAAGACTTAATCGAAAAAGGTACAGAAGATGGTACTTTTGAAAAAGCTGAACAAGATATTGTTGACCGTATTTTCCATATGAGTGACCAAACAGCTTATTCTCTAATGACACCACGTACACAAATGATGTGGATTGACCTTGAAGATAGCTTAGAGGTAAATTTAAAATTTATTCAAGAACATAATCAAAATGTTTTTCTTGTAGGTAAAGATAATCTTGATGAATTTGTAGGGATTGTTTATGCTAAAGATATTTTAAATGAATTATTAGCTAATAAACCGCTTGATTTAGAAAAACTCATGCATAAGCCAATGTTTGTGCCTCGTGCAATGGAAAGTTTTCGTGTTCTTGAGAAATTCCGTGAAAGTGAAATAAATGAAGCTGTAGTACTTGACGAATACGGCGGTGTTGTAGGTTTTATCACTATCTTTGACATCATCAATGAAGTCTTAGGTGATATAACTGGCAAACCCGTTGCTAATTCCCCTCAAATCATTCAACGAGATGAACATTCTTGGTATATTGATGGACTTTTTGATATTGACGATTTCAAAGAAAAATTCGATATCGAAGTATTGCCAAATGAAGACAGTGGACATTTCCAAACTATGGGTGGCTTTATTACTTCCTATTTTGGTTACATTCCTAAAGTTGGTGAAAAAATCATCTGGCATAAATTCCGTTTTGAAATCATCAGTATGGATAAAGCCCGCATTGACCGCATCTTAGTTACACAGATAAATAAAAAATAATAAAAAGGCGTTAACCTAAAATTTAGAGTTAACGCCTTTTTTATTTATGATGGTTTTATATTATGCTTTTTTACTTCTCCAGAGCCATAAAATACCATGTCCTGGTAATTTTAATCCTGATGCTTTGAAGTCTTTCTGTTTTGTTAATAATTCTTTATATAAGCCATCTTGTTCGTCAATCCATGCCATTTCTTCATATTCACTGAAATTATAAATACCAATGAATTTTTCATTTTCTGTTTCACGAACTAAAGCCACTGTGGATTTATTCCATGTATTTAAAGTATAGATATTGGCATCAGTGGAGAATACATCATATTGTAAACGTATTTTTTCCATTTTGCTAATACCTTGATATACTTTCGCCTGAATAGCATTATCTATTTTACGACGACCAGCTTTACGCCAGTTAAATGCTCCACGATGAATATAACGAGAATCAGCTTGTTTATATTTATCGTTTTTATATTCCCAATCATTATATTGAGCTATTTCATCACCGCTATAAATAACAGGTATACCAGATAAGCTCAATAAGAAGCCATGTAACATTAAGTCTAAATCAATAGCTGACTGAATACCATCTTTATCTTTTTGTTTATCATAATATTCTATACCACATAAAGAAGCTGTAGTACCGCAAAGACGAGCATCACCTAATGATTCATCATCATTATATAATTCACCACAGCTGAAAGAATTTGGATATTTTCCAGTGAAGAAGTCATTTAAATATTTTTTATGTGCAACTTCTTCTATTCCCTGATATCTCAAGAAACCATAATCTAAGCCCCAACCGATATCATCATGACAACGTAAATAATTCTGGAAAATATATTGTTTTGGTAAAGAAGCTAAAATATCAAGTTGATGTTTTAATAAACTTACATCTCTAGTAGCTACTGTATGCCATGTTGTTGCCATAGTAGTTACATTATAGAGCATATGACATTCTGGTTTTTCAATTGTACCAAAGTATGGAACTACTTTTTCAGGTGCCATTACTACTTCACCCAATAATAATACAGATGGGCAAACAATTTCTGTAATCATACGCATCATACGTACTAAAGTATGAACCTGCGGTAAATTACGGCAATTTGTACCTAATTGTTTCCAAATATATGGCACAGCATCTAAGCGAATGATATCTACACCTTGATTTGCTAAATATAACATATTGTATACCATTTCATTGAAAACTATAGGATTGCGATAATCTAAATCCCATTGATATGGATAGAAAGTAGTCATTACAAATTTATGAATATCTTCTAAATAAGTGAAATTGCCTGGTGCTGTTGTAGGGAATACCTGTGGGCATTTTTCTTCAAATAATCTTGGCATATCATAATTATCAAAGAAGAAATATCTATCTTGATATTCTTGTTCACCAGCTCTTGCTTTTTTTGCCCATTCATGTTGATTAGAAGTATGGTTCATTACAAAGTCTAAGCAAATACTTATTTTATTGCGATGACATTTTTTAGCTAATTTGCGCAAATCTTCCATAGTTCCTAATTCTTCTTGAACATTGCGGAAATCTGCTACAGCATAACCGCCATCACCTTCATCTTTTGGAGATGTCAATAAAGGCATTAAATGGATATAATTTACATTGCTTTCTTGTAAATAAGGTATTCTTTTTTCAAAGCCTTTTAAAGTGCCAGAGAAATTATTTACATACATCATCATGCCGATGAAATCATTGCCTTTATACCAATTAGTATTTTTTTCACGTGCAATATCTAATTCCTTTAAATAAGCTTCCCTTTGGTCATAAAAGTCTTTTAAGTTTTTAATTAAATCATCAAAATAATTTAAAGGATTTGGTTGTTGCTGATACAATTCACAATAAAGCCATTTTAATTCATCATAATGTTTATGTAATCTAGCTTCAAACATATCTTCTTTTTTCACTACTGCTACTTTTACATCTTTTTTTACATCTTTATTTACAGCATTCTTTTTATTTTTCTTGCTCTTCATATATAAATCCCTCCATTGACATTTAAAAGAAAAATATCATATTTATTATTTAGATATTTATAGTTTTTATTCCTGCTAAAAAAAGAAGATATCCACAATAATTTATTATCTATTGTAGATATCTTCATTCTTTTAAGCTTATTCAAAAGCAGGAACTACTGCACCTTTATATTTTTCTTCAATGAATTTTTTAACTGCTTCAGATTTTAAAGCTTTCATTAATTTTTGGATAGCAGGTTTTTCCTGATCTCCTTCTCTAACAGCTACAATATTTACATATGGAGATGTACTATCTTCAATAATTAAAGCATCGCTAGCTGGTACAAAGCCTGCTTGCATTGCATAGTTTGTATTGATTACCGCAGCATCTACATCATCTAAAACACGTGGAAGCTGAGCTGCTTCAACTTCTTGGAATTGAATATTTTTTGGATTAGCCACAACATCTTGTACAGTTGCTTTGATATCGTTATTATCTTTTAAAGTAATAATACCAGCTTTTGCCATTAAAATTAAAGCACGACCACCATTTGTAGGGTCATTAGGAATAGCTACTAAAGCGCCATCTTTTAATTCATCAAGAGCTTTTACTTTTTTAGAATAAATTCCCATAGGTTCGATATGAACACCGCCAGCACTTACAAGCTTTACACTATGTTCTGCTGCGAATTCATCTAAATAAGGCTGATGTTGGAAAAAGTTTGCATCTAATTCACCATCATTTAAAGCTAAGTTTGGCTGTACATAATCATTGAATTCAATAATCTGTAAGTCAACACCTTCTTTTGCTAACTCTGGTTTAATCTGTTCTAAGATTTCTGCATGAGGAACAGCTGTTGCTCCTACTTTTAGCACAGTTTTTTCACTAGATGCAGTATCTGTACTAGAACCACAACCAGCTAAAGCCACTACTGCAAAAAGTGCAGTAGCAATTACTGCTAGCAATTTTTTCATCAAAATTCCTCCTTAATACATAAATAAAATTATTTTTTATTCAATTTTTTAGCTAACATATTACCTAAAAATTGAATTACTTGAACTAATACTATAAGTACAATAACTGTAGCCAACATTACTTCTGGATTAAAGCGCTGATAACCATAGCGAATAGCCAAGTCACCTAAACCACCGCCACCTACAGCACCAGCCATAGCAGATTCACCAATCAACACAATAATAACTGTTGTCAACTGTGCCACAATACTTGGCATAGCTTCTGGAAGTAATACACGTCTAATAATCTGATAAGGAGTCGCTCCCATAGATAAAGCAGCCTCTATCAAGCCATAAGGCACCTCACGAAGTGAAGTTTCCACTAGGCGAGCAATAAGAGGTATAGAAGCTATAATAAGCGGTACAATAGCCGCTGTAGTACCTATAGAAGAGCCTACTATCAATCTTGTAAAAGGAATAATTGCCACCATTAAAATAATAAATGGAATAGAACGTACACAGTTTACAATCGCTGATAATGTTTTATTAGCTATACCTAATTCTAGAACTTGATTTTTACCAGTAGCCAATAATAATACACCAAGAGGAATACCAATAGCAGAAGCAACAATCATAGATACAGCTACCATATATACAGTTTCACCTAATGCCTTAGGCAGTAACATGAGTGCGTCGCTGAACATATCCTATCACCTCCACTTTTAAATCTTGTTCCATTAGAGATTTTATCGCATCTTTAATCTGATCTTCTTTTCCATCTAAGCCGATTATCATTCTACCAAATTGTACCATTTGAATTTGAGATAAATCTCCAAATAAAATACTTATATCTAATTCAGGGAATTTACGAATAAGACCTGCAATCACTGGATTATCTGCAGACTCGCCAATAAAAGTCAAGCGAAGTAACATAGTTGCATCTTTTATATATTCTTTATGCACTTTGCCATTGCGATAAGCAGCTGGAAGTTCATTACTGCTAAGTACGCTCATAAATTCCTTAGTAATAGGTTCTTTAGGATTAGTAAAGATTTCTAATACTGTACCATTTTCTGCAATTACCCCATGGTCTAATACAGCAACTTTATCGCAAAGGTCTTTGATAACTTGCATTTCATGAGTAATTACTACTACTGTTAATTGTAATTTCTTATTTATATCTCTGATTAATTCTAAAATAGCTTTTGTTGTCTGAGGGTCAAGAGCTGATGTCGCTTCATCACATAATAATACTTTTGTATCATTAGCTAAAGCTCTAGCTATACCTACACGCTGTTTTTGACCACCTGATAATTGAGATGGATATTGATGAGCTTTATTTTCAAGACCAACCAATTTTAATAATGGCTCTACTTTAGCCTTGATTTCCTCTTTAGATTTTCCTGCTAATTTTAAAGGAAAAGCAATATTATCGTATACTGTAGAAGTAGACAATAAATTAAAATGTTGGAAAATCATGCCGATATCTTTTCTCGCTTCACGAAGCTGAGATTCTGTCATTGTTGTCAAATCTTTACCATTGACAATGACACTACCAGAAGTCGGTCTTTCTAGCATATTTATGCAACGAACTAATGTAGATTTACCAGCACCACTTAGACCGATAATCCCATAAATTTCTCCACGCTTAATTTCTAAATTAATATCTTTTAACGCATGAACTGAACCATTTGGGGTATCGTAAGTCTTTACAATATTTTTTAACTTTATCATATCAATTATACACTCCAAATAATACCTTAATCTTATTAACAATGACACTATCATAAAAATTAAACCTTGTCAAACTATTATGCTATTTCTTGACATAAATTATAATAAACCGTAAAATTAAATAAGTACTTATAAATCAATAATTATATAATCAAGGGAGACTGCTATGGGAATTTTTTCAAGATTTTTACCAAAACGTAAACCGGTTGAAATAAAAAACAATGTTCCTAAGGAAAAAGAAGAAATCCGTAAAACATTTGGTGTTTATTGTCACAGCCATCATAATACATCTGGAAGTAAACTTTGTCCAAAATGTACAGCTTTGCTCACTACTGTAATGACGAAAATCAGTAGATGTCCATATGGTATTACTAAACCAATTTGCGAACGTTGTGACCGTCCTTGTTTTGGCACTAAACAAACAAAAGAATTTCGCTCTATCATGCAAAGCACTCAGAAAAAAATGTTTTTACGCCATCCAATGTTAGCGTTTAAACATAAAATGAAAAGCTGGGGCGTAGATTACGCAAAACATGAACAAGAGAAAAAACAAGCTGCAAAAGCTAAAGCTCGTTCCAAAAAATAATATTTTCTAAATTAATAAAAGCTGACCTAATAATGGTCAGCTTTTTATTTTACCAATTTATCTTATTGTTTTTTAAACATAGATTTTGGTTGTTTACAAATTGGGCAAACAAAATCTTCTGGTTCTTTAGTTAAATCACCTTCATAAATATATCCGCAAATTTGGCAAGCCCATGTTTCTTTATCTGTTATTTTTTCTGGAGCCTGATAAGTAGGTGCATTTTTAGGAGCTTTACCTTTGATTACTTCATGATAATATTTATAAGTCATTGGATTGTAATCAGAAGTTACTTTTGCATCTTGTACACGCGCTAAAATCACATAATGAGTTTCCATTTCTGTCATTGTAATAACTTCTGCTGTTATATGCGCACAGCTATTTTCATTTACTACAGGAAGTCCGTCCATATATTCCCAAGCAAAAATATCGCCATCAAATTTATCTGTATCTCTACCAGAAGAAAAACCTAATTTAGCAATTACATTTTGTGTTGTTTTTTCAGATAAAATGGATACAGAAAATCTACCTGTACGTTTTATACAATCATAAGTATAGTTGTTTTTATTCATGCTAATAGCAATCACTGGATTATCGCTAGTGATTTGAATAACTGTATTTACGATACAACCTGTCGGTCTTTCTCCATCTAATGTGCCAATAGCATACATTCCGTAACTTAATTTCCATAATGCTGACATTTCCATAATTTCTTCTCCTTAACTTAATTCTAATAAATAATTATTATTAATTAATATCTTATTTAAATTTTAATACAATAATCCTCAAAAAGCAATACTTATTTACAATAAATAAAAAAAATAATAGAATATATCTATTATTTTCATATTTCAGGAGGTTCTTATGTCTTGCCAATTAAAAGGTACACTATTTATAGTTACAGGTACTATACTTTGGGGTGCTTCTGGTGTATTATCCCAACATTTATTTGTTGATAAAATTATCTCTGCCGAATGGCTTGTTACTGTTCGTCTAATTTTATCTGGTATTATTTTATTATGTATTGATGCCATCTTAAATAAAGGCGATATTTTTTCTATTTGGCGCACTAAAGATAAATTTCCATTAATTTGTTTTGGTATCTTTGGTATGCTAGGTGTTCAATATACATATTTTGGTACAATCATTCAGAGTAATGCTGCTACAGCTACTATACTACAATATTTAATGCCTATTGTAATCGTATTTTACTTATTGTTCACCACTCATCGCTTACCTTCTTTTAAAGAATTATTTTCTATCTTTCTTGCTATGGTCGGAACTTTCTTTTTAGTTACTAAAGGAAATTTTTCCACTCTAGCTATATCTTTAGAAGCTCTTATTTGGGGACTTGTTTGTGCTTGCTTTGCTGCCTTTTATACATTGCAACCTCGAACTATTATTAAAAAATGGCGTTCCACACTAATCATTGGCTGGGGTATGCTAATCGGTGGTATCTTGATGTCCTTTTATCAAAAACCATGGGAGTTCAATGGCATATGGGATTTAGATACAGCTCTTACTTTATCTGCTATCATTATTTTTGGTACAGCAATAGCATTTTGTGCTTATCTTGAAAGTACAAAATATCTCTCTCCTACAAAAATTAGCGTTTTCGCTTCTTTAGAACCTTTTTCTTCAATTATCTTATCAATTATCTTCTTAAATATTTCCTTTGGTTTATTTGAATTAATTGGTGCTATCATCATTATTTTAGCTGTAACTATATTATCAAAATAAAAAGCGAGAACTTTTCGTTCTCGCTTTTATTTATCTTATTATTTTGTAGTGATATCTTTACCAAACCATTTTTCGGAAATTTTAGCGATTGTACCATCAGCTTTCATTTCATTCATTACTTTTTGAACTTCATCACGAAGAGCTTGATTGTCTTTTGCAAATGCAATACCAAAATCAGTAGGTTCACCTACAACAATATCAGTTTCTTTAAAGGAATCAGCATGTTTTTGCATGTAATAAGTACCGATGAGTTCATCTGTTACTACTGCATCAATTCTACCATTTTCTAAATCCATGAAAGCATCAATGTAATCACCATATTTTTTTACTTCAGCAAATTGTGCAGCATAATCTTGGTTATTATCTAAGAAATCTTCTGCTGTACTACCACTTTGAGTACCGATTACTTTACCTTTTAACTGGTCAAGAGATTTTATATCAGAATTAACTGGAACGAAGATAACTTGACGATTTTTCATGTAAGGATCACTAAATAACATATTTTCTTTACGTTTTTCAGTAATATCTAAACCATTCCAAAGAATATCTACACGACCGCTTTTAAGTTCAGCTTCTTTACTAGACCAATCAATTGCTTTAAATTCTACTGGACGATTAAGTCTTTTTGTTGCTTCCTTTGCTAAATCTACGTCAAAACCAACAATTTCATTATTTTCATCTTTAAAGCCCATTGGTGGATAACTATCATCTAAACCAATAACGATAGGTTTATCACTGCCACCAGTAGCAGAAGATGTTTCTTTTTCCTCACTTCCACAGCCAGCTACTAACATTGCGCCTAAAAGCATAGACATACATAGCAATAATACCTTTTTCATAAATATTTCCTCCTAATACGAATATATATTATCTATAATTGCATTGTAATACTTTAATTAGCTAAAGCATTAACTTGTTATATTGTAACAAAAATAAATTAAAAAAGCTATAGTTTTTTAGAAAAAATTTTAAAGAATTTTTGTTTTTTCAAAAACCATATGCTACAATATAAAAACAATTTAAGAAAATTTAATTAAAGGACGTGTTTATATGAGTAATGAATATATTATTCTTTTAGTACTTTTAGCCTTAAGTTATATTGGACATAATATGTCTGTTTTTTATGCTGTTGGTGTAATTTTAATTTTAAAAGTTTTCCAGTTAGATGCTCTAATGCAATTCGTAGAAACAAATGGTTTAAATTATGGCATCATATTACTTACAATTGCCATTTTAATACCTCTAGCTACTGGTAAGATAACAGTTCAAATGATGATACATAGTTTTACCTCTCCTGTCGGTATATTGGCCCTATTAGCCGGTGTATTTGCTGCTGTTGCTGGTGGCTCCGGTGTCTCTTTATTGAAGGACTCTCCAGATATTGTATCATCTCTTATCATTGGTACAATGATTGGTGTATTTTTCTTTAAAGGAGTTGCTGTTGGACCTTTAATCGCTGCTGGTATGACTTATATGGTTTTAAGTTTATTAAAAGTTTTTCATTGATATCACAATTATAAAAGATAAAGGCGATACATTTATTTGTATCGCCTTCATTATTATTATTAAAAAGCCATATAGATTAATATTCTACCTATCCAAGCTGCTAAAAGCCCACCAAATGTATTTAAGCCTACATTTAATACTACAGAAATGAAATCTCCTGTACGCCATAATATTAAAGTTTCATTTGTAAATGATGAAAAAGTAGTAAGTCCACCTAAAAATCCTACTGTCAAAAATAAAGAAAGATATGGTGATGTTCCTTGTATTTTTTCTGTTAATAATGTAGCTATCATACCAATTAAGAAACAACCTATTAAATTTACAGCTAAGGTACCATAAGGAAAATATCCTAATTTATTTATATATGTAGTGATTAAATATCGCATAGCACCACCCAAAGCACAACCTAACATAACAACTAATAAATTACTCATAAAAATCTCCTCACTATTTTATTATCTTTTTATAAAATAAAAAACTCCTGTTATATATATTTAAAATAAAAATATAATATAACAGGAGTCATTACTGTATCTATACAGATTTATCGGTGAACTCCATCACCATCTATTTATTTATAAAATAAAAAAACTCCTTGAAATCAAGGAGATTAATTACTAATGGTGGGCGGTAACAGGATCGAACTGCTGACATCTTGCTTGTAAGGCAAGCGCTCTCCCAGCTGAGCTAACCGCCCGAGAGATTGGTGACGCGTATGGGATTCGAACCCATGAAGCCGCCGTGAAAGGGCGGTGTCTTAACCACTTGACCAACGCGCCAAAGAGATGGTGGCTCACCCGAGATTCGAACTCGGGACACCCTGATTAAAAGTCAGGTGCTCTGCCAACTGAGCTAGTGAACCGATATATGGCAGGGGTAGCTGGATTCGAACCAACGCATGTGGGAGTCAAAGTCCCATGCCTTACCGCTTGGCGATACCCCTATCATAACTGGCAACTTCCTATCCTCCCAGCACGTCTCCATGCAAGTACTTTCGGCCTCTAAATGCTTAACTACTGTGTTCGGT